>JASJDI010000010.1 GCA_030065155.1 Xenococcaceae cyanobacterium MO_188.B29 | reverse complement strand
CATGATTTATAGCATACATCAATTCGCTGGAATGAGAATTATTTGGCTTTGACTTCTAGTTTTTTAGGGAGGGGGAATGAATGATTACTTCCTTGTCCTCTCTCAATCCATCAATTCAAAATTGACAGACCACTAGTTTCTCTGTTCAAGCTAGATTCATTATATTTTTTTTGCTTCATGTAAAGAGACTGTTCTGCATAATCGTCAAACTCGTCATTTAAAATGCGATCTCGCTGAAGGCGAGGCACTTCGCGATCGCTCTGGGGAAGCTTATACTTGGTTTAATTTGGGGAACAGTTGGAAAAACTTACAGCGAACATCAAAAGCTAAAGCAGCTTATGAAAATTCTCGAAAACTATCTCAAGCAATGGGATTAGATAAAGATGTAGAGGAATGCAATGAGGCAATTAAAAGCTTGGAAGAAGGGCAAAATAATCAATAAAACTCAATGATAAGCCTTACAATCTTATAAAGAAAGCCTGTCGCATTAGTCATAATAGTTGTAATCATGCAGTTGCTAAAGTCTCAGAACTTATACCCAGATTTGTTATCAATGACATTAGAAGCCGTTCCTATTTCTTCGCCATCAGTCAAGGGTAATGAATTTGATCTTTACTTGAATCTCAACTTTAATCAACAATGGTATCCCCTCTTAGATGGTCGCATTAAGTTGGCTTTAAAAGGTGGTCAACTACAACTAAGACTGGAAAATAGCCAACTGCATAACCTCAATTCCCAGTTAGATGATTATTTCGAGATTACAACTAAAGCTTCTGAGACTGAACCGACTTGGATATTTACCCTCAAGACAACAAAATCAGTTTTAGCCAATTCTCTGAAGCGAGTTAAGCTAGGAACTGTGCAAACAATAACAGAGTCTTTCACCCTCACAGCGACTTGGACGGTTTTGCCAGCAGATGTTACTCTAATTGATGCTGAAGATTTATGGGTACACGATATTAGTCCCAACAAGCATGGGATATTAGAAAGAACTATCGTTTTTTTCCTCTGTAAAAGTCAACTACCATCTCCTCTAAGTTGGATAAAATTAGGTTCTTCTAATTTAGAAACTGAAGAAAATTGGGGGGCAGGCAAAAAACCTGAAATCACCTTGCCAATTAGAGAGGAACTAAAACAACTAATTCAACAAATCTATACAGCCAAAACCGATGACATGGAAGAATTAGCTCAACTGGCAAAGCTAAATCTAAAGACTGACTTAGCAGGAGGGAATCTGCTGGCAACTAACCTTAGTGGTATTAACCTCAATGGTGCCAATCTCCAAAGAGCTAATCTTAGAGGTGTTGACTTAACTGATGCAGATTTAAGTGAAGCTAATCTTAGCTATGTTAACCTCGGTGGTGCGGATCTAAGCGGTGCTTATCTGGACAATGCGGATTTAAGCCATGCAGACTTGCATCGCACAAGTTTAGCCGTGGCTAATTTAATCGGTGCGAACCTTAGTAATGCTAATTTACAAGAGGCTAACTTAAGTAATGCTAATCTTAGTCGAGCCACAGTTACGGGAGCTAAATTTGGAAAAAATACTGGTCTTTCTGAGGAGATGAAACTAAGTTTAGAACAGAGAGGGGCAACAGTAAGCACTCAACAATGAATTTTTTAGTCATTGGCTATGGCAATACTTTGCGCAGCGATGATGGTGCAGGACAAAGAGTCGCTGAAAAGATAGCGAGGTGGAAATTGCCTGGAGTTCAGACACTAGCTGTCCATCAACTGACACCCGAACTTGCCGAAAACATTGCCCAGGCTGATACTGTTATCTTTGTCGATGCGGTAGCCACTAAAGATAACTCTGTCTCAGTTAAGATACAACAGCTTGAAGCTGAAGATAACAATAATAGTTTAGGACACAGTTGCAATCCGCGATCGCTACTTTCTTTTACACAATTAGTTTACGGCAAAACTATCCCAGCTTATTGGGTTTTGATTCCTGCTGTTAAGTTTGATTTTGGTGAAGAACTCTCTTCCTTAACAGAACGAGGAATAGATATTGCCTTGCGTCAAATCAAAACTAGATTAATTATCTAGGTTCGGGAAAATTGGCGCGATCGCCGTTGATAATTTAACTAAATAATATTATTTAGGCTGCCAAAAATCTTCCGACTTAGGAGTATTATCATATTGCTCGATTGAGGAATTAACATCTGAGATATGTTGATATGCCCATTCTCCCAAAACAGCAAGGGGTTCGGCTAATGATTTTCCCAGAGGGGTAAGAGAATAATCTACTCTCGGTGGCACTGTTGGATATACGTAACGTTTAACTAGTCCTGTCCGCTCTAAATTGCGGAGATTTTGTACTAACATTTTAGGAGATATCCCCACAATTTGCTGCTTGAGATCGCTATATCGCTTTTTTCCTTGAGTTAAAGCATAGATAATCAAAATTGTCCATTTATTAGCAATTTTCTCTAATATCTGATGACCTGCACACTGAGTATCAAAAATTCCCATATTGGCAATGCGATCTAGAGCAGGTTGAGGCGGATAGCTAATTTTAGACTCGTCAATATTGCGATTTAAAGTCATCTTAACTTACCAAAAGGTAACTAACACACTTTAACGTAAATCCTTCTTTTTGCTTGTTGGTTAATGATACATAAAAAATGTAGCCTTTCCTAGAGAAAATATTGACCATGAAAGCAATTGTTATTAAACATTTTGGCGCACCCAATATCTTTCAAGAAATAGATTTACCCATACCTTCTGTTGCTCCTCATCAAGTCTTAATTCGAGTGGCAGCAACTAGTGTTAATCCAGTTGACACAAAAATACGTCAGGGTCATGTAGCTGATATTGCTCCTGATTTTCCTGCTATTTTACACGGAGATGTAGCTGGAGTTATTGAAGCAGTAGGAGATCGAGTTACTAATTTTAAGATTGGTGATGAAGTGTATGGTTGTGCAGGTGGTGTCAAAGGAACACAGGGAACTTTAGCTGAGTATATGCTAGCTGATGCTGATTTAGTGGCACATAAACCTAAATCACTAACCATGACAGAAGCATCCGCGTTACCGTTAGTCTCTATTACTGCTTGGGAAGGACTTATTGACAGAGCTAAAGTTCAATCGGGTCAAAAAGTTTTAATTTATGGTGGTACTGGAGGTGTTGGTCATATTGGCGTACAGCTGGCAAAATGGACAGGGGCAAAAGTCTACGCCTTAGTATCCAGTGAAGAGAAAGCAGCGATCGCTTTATCTTTAGGAGTAGATGTCACTATTAATTATCGCCACACCCCTGTTGAAGAGTTTGTAGCAGAACATACAGATGGTAACGGTTTTGACGTGGTTTTTGACACGGTAGGCAATGATAATCTCCAAAATGCTTTTAAAGCAGCAAAGCTAAACGGGACAGTTATCTCTACTGTTTCTTTATCCCAACAGGACTTAACTTTACTTCACGCCAAAGGATTAACTCTGCATTTAGTGTATATGCTGATTCCCCTGTTATTTAATCTCGATCGCTCTTATCACGGCAAGATTCTGACTAAATTAGCTGATTTAGTCGATAAAGGAGAGATACGTCCACTGATAGATGCTCAATCATTTACTTTTGACGATGTTGCTGCTGCTCATGTCTATGCTGAATCAGGAACAGCAGTAGGTAAAGTCGTTTTAAACCAATCTTTGACAACTATTTAATCAAAAGGGTAATTGAGATGAATCAACTTACAGTGATAGCTAAAATTAAAGCGCAATCTGGCTCGGAAACTGTATTATATCAACAACTATTACAGCTAATTGCGCCTACTTTATCAGAAAAAGGATGTCTTAACTACGATTTGCACCGTTCAGTTGAAGACAAGACTTTATTTTTATTTTACGAAAATTGGGCAAGTAAGTCTGTTTGGGAGCAACATATGCAGTCACAACATATTAAGGCTTTTCAGAAGAGTACAGAAGGAATGATTGAAACCTGGGAGCTTTTGTTGATGAAGCCTGAAAAGCTTGCTTCAAATCATATCTGCAAAGTCTCAGCGGAACACAATCATAATAATTCTAGATTAATTCTCTAGGTTCGGAAGATTAAGTGCGATCGCTATATTGGCTCCTGTATCTTTATAGTCGCGTTGGTTATGGCAGAAAAAATCTATTCCTATCTCTATTATTGCCAAGATAACTAAGAATAAAATATCTATTTGCTCAATCCAGTTTTCTAATTCAATGATATTCAGCTAATTTGCGCTCGCGACAAAAGTTTCTAACAGTTAAATTAAGAATAGTCAACCAACCAAAAACTACTTTCTCCCCTGATAAATGTTCGATCGCTCTCGTCGTCGCCTTGCTTATTGGTTTACCCTTTCTATGGGAAGTATTTTAATCCTATTTGCTTTTACGGTTTATCATCGTCAAGTACAAGATAGAATGCGGGAATTTGACGATCGAGTTTACGCTCAAACCAGAAAAATTGCCTCTCTAACCAGCTACAAACAACAAGAGACAAGTTGGCAGATAGACACAGAAAATGTATCCTTGTCAAATCGGGAAACTTTCTCCACTGAATCAAGAATTATTTGCATCCGTTGGTATAACTCCCAAAAACGCCTTTTACAATTTATAGGTAATTGTTATCCTAAAAAGTCTTCCTTGATCGTGGGATGGCAAACCTTAGAGTATAAATGCAACCATAATAGTCAAAATTATCAAGATCATCTACGCACATTAACCCTACCCTTAAAATACGATCGATCTCTAGTGGGTTATCTTCAGGTTGCTGTTGCCATTGAACCTCTTCAAGACTCACTGGCGCGATCGCGTTTATTTTTAGCCCTTGGAGTACCAATTACCCTTGGTTTTACTGGTATAGTGGGTTGGATTCTTGGTGGGTTAGCAATGCAGCCTGTCAGACGCTCGTACGAACAATTACAACGTTTTACTGCTGATGCTTCCCATGAGTTACGCGCCCCAGTAGCAGCAATTCTCAGTAATGCCCAGGTAGGTTTGCTTGCTCCCGCAGAAGATAATCGACAACCCCGTCAGCGTTTAGAAAACATCGTTACTCAGAGTAAATGTATGAGTGCATTGATTGCTAATTTGCTCTTTCTTGCCCGTCACGAAGGAAAGTTAAATCCTCAAGACGTTAGCAAGACTGACATATTAGAATTATTAAACTCTTTGGCTAAAGAATATACTCATTTAGCAGCAGAAAAAGATTTAAAGTTTATACTAGAAATACCCAAAATATCCCCAGAATTTGATGAAGAGCGGGCAAAACCTTCGATCTATGTTGATCGCGATCTTTTAATTACCGCTATTCGTAATTTACTGAATAATGCGATTAAATATACTCCTTCTGGGGGAATAGTAACCTTAAAATTGGTAATAAAACCCCGTCGCCTTCTCATTCAAGTTAAAGATAGTGGTGTTGGTATTCCTGCTATTGACTTACCCCATATTTTCGATCGCTTTTACCGAGTAGACAAAGCCCGTACCAGACAAACAGGCGGTTTTGGTTTAGGACTAGCGATCGCACAACAAATAATTGAGGCTCATAATGGTAGGATTACGGTAGAGAGTGAAGCAGGAAAAGGGACTATGTTTCAAATTTGTTTACCTCTGCGATCTTGATCAAAGTACAAAAACTATTGCTAAATATATTACTTAACAGCGATCGACTATTACCGATTTTTTGTTCTTTTGCCCAGTGGGGAATCAAACCCCAACGCAACCATTTGAATTCTCGATCGCTTTGAGAATCAGAGCGTAGTATCGTTGCTACAGTATTGGTTGGAGCAATATTGTATCTAGGTTCTAGATGAGGAACATCAGCCAAGTCAAAAGCTTTGGCAATCTCAGCATTAGAATGATATGAAGTAAATCTGCCACACATCGAAGTTTTAGATACTATTGTACTATGAGGACGGGTGAAGTGTTAGCAAGAGAAATATTAAAGGTATTGGAGTAAACAGGTAAAGCGATCGTTCAAGGAAATACCTTGAAAACAGAGGCAGATGCTGAACATTGGCGTGCATCTGTAGCCAAAAAAATAATTATCATGGTTATGATGACCATGATAATTATAAAGTTTCTGATGCTCTGCGTTCTCTCTGTGAAGTCTTCAAATCCTGGATTGCTTGTGGGGACGAAAAAACCTTCGCCCCTATATCAATTAACTTAACCAACCTTTTAACCTACGAGCTACTTGAGGACGACGCAGCTTACGCATTGCCTTACTTTGTATTTGTCTTACTCTTTCCCGAGAAAGATTAAAGATACCTCCCACTTCCTCTAAAGTATAAGGCTGACTGGTAGATAAGCCATAGCGTAAGATAATAACATCTTTCTCTCGCTCGGTTAAAACATCACTCAAGACATTAGTAATTTCTTGACGCATCATTGCTTCATTCATGCGTTCTTCTGGTAGCTGTAATTCGCTATCTTCTAGCAGATCGACTAATTCTGTATCTTCAGTTTTTCCTACCCTATGATTAAGAGAAAGAGATTGTCGCCTCAGTTCCAATAGTTGGCAAAGTTGAGCAACTGAAGTTTTTAATTCTTTAGCTAATTCTTCTTCGCTAGGGTTGCGTTGTAGTTTTTGTTTAAGGGTACGTTGGGCTTTTTTTAATTTATTGAGTTTTTCGACAATGTGAATAGGCAATCTAATAGTTCGAGCATCATTAGCGATCGTTCTCGTAATTGCTTGACGAATCCACCAATAGGCATAGGTAGAAAACTTATAGCCTTTGTTCGGATCGAACTTCTCTGTAGCTCTATTTAAACCAATTGCTCCTTCTTGAATTAAATCAAGAAAAGGTACACCACGATTAAGATAGCGTTTGGCAATAGAAACAACTAATCTCAAGTTAGAGCGAATCATTTTTCTTTTGGCTACCCTACCTCGATACAAGCGGTTTTCTAATTGACGCTCGTTATCTAAATTCATCGCTTTTGCCCACTCTAATCTAGTTGGCTTTCTTGACAACTCCTCTGTTAATTTCTTACGAGTTGCTTCTGCTTCTACCATAAACTCGACGCAATGGGCTAGTTCCAACTCTTCCTCGGGTTTAAGAAGAGGATAACGGGCCATTTCTTTGAAAAAAGCCCCAATATTATCGTCTGCAGTTGTTTTCCGATATTCAGAGGAGTAATTGACACTTCCTTCAATATCATCAGAGGAAAACTCCACTGCAACTAACTTCAAATCTGGCTCTATTTCTGTAGATTCAATATCTTCTAATTGAACCATATCATATTCTTCGTTGAATTTTGTGTCTGGTTTATTCGTGGTTATATTCATTGGTTTATAGTCTATTTTTGGTCAACGTAAATTGAAAATCAATACTTGCAAATAGATAGTTTTATCCAAATTATTATTAAAATCATTGCAATTCTTTTAGTTTATTAGACTTGACTTTTTTGTCGATCGCAATTGGCAAGATGTTATTACTTTCCTTTTGGTAAGCCAACTTTTGGGCATAAAAATGAATATTTCCTTAATAATTGGGCTTGAGCTTGCTATTTCTCTAGGTTGTTTGAAATTAACTTTTTAGACTACATAATTTAGACTACCAGAAGTTTTGAGGAGTTTTGTCAGTGTAGTTACAAAATGATAATTGAAATTACTTAATAGTTACCAACTAGTATCCGTATTTTTACGTAATTAAACTGCTAAAAAAAAGCAATTATAAAAGTAAAAATTAAAATCAAATTTAATTGATAATTTTGTCTTATAGATTGTGTTTTCTCTGGGGATTTTCATGAGTCAAATTGATAATGGATGAATTGTTGATTGTTTATGATGAGCTAGTTGATTCTAGGAAGAGGTTTTCAAGATAGACGAAGTAATCTCTGACCGTTGGTTAATGTTAAACTTAGAGACTCACTCCCTAGAATTTTGGTCACCGCAACTAGTATGCTGGACACCATGACGATCGCTATTGATAAATTAATAACCTCAGAAATTACTAAACCTGCCCGTTACCTGGGTAACGAATTGGGTGCTAAACACAAACCTTGGCAAGAAAATCAAGTTCATTGGGTACTTACTTATCCAGAAATTTACGAAGTAGGAGCATCCAATTTAGGACATATCCTTCTCTATAATGTTATTAATGCTCAACCTAGGCAATTATGCGATCGGACTTATTTACCTGCCCCAGATTTAGCTGCTAAGTTAAGAGAACGTAACATTCCTCTATTCGCTTTAGAGTCTAAGCGTTCCCTGACAGATTTTGATATTCTCGGCTTTAGCCTTAGCTATGAGTTAGGGGCAACCAATATCTTAGAAATGTTAAATTTAGCGAGAATTCCTCTAACCTGGCAAGAAAGAGAGACAGGAGATTATCCACTAATTTTTGCTGGCGGGCAAACAGCAACCTCAAATCCTGAACCCTATGCTGAGTTTTTTGATTTTATTGCTTTAGGAGATGGAGAAGAACTATTACCAGAAATTGGCTTAGTAATTGAAGAAGGAAAAGCAGCTAAGCTAAGTAAAGCAGAACTATTACTAGATTTAGCCCAAGTACCAGGGGTATATGTTCCCAGATTTTATGATATGGCTGAAGATGGTTCAGTCAAACCAAATCATTCTGATGTGCCTGCCAGAATTCTGAGAAGAGTGGCAACGCCAATTCCAGCTTATTCTATAGGACTAGTACCCTATATAGAAACGGTACACGATCGCCTTACTGTAGAAATAAGAAGAGGTTGTACTCGTGGTTGTCGTTTCTGTCAGCCAGGAATGTTAACTCGCCCTGCTACTGATGTCGAACCTGAAAAGGTAGTAGAAGCTATCGAAAAAGGAATGCGGGCAACGGGCTATAATGAATTTTCTCTTTTGTCTTTGAGTTGTTCTGATTATCTCGCTTTACCCGCAGTGGGAGTAGAAATTAAAAATCGTCTCAAAAATGAAAATATTTCTCTGTCTCTCCCTAGTCAAAGAGTCGATCGCTTTGATGAGAATATCGCTAATATTATTGGCGGTACACGGAAATCTGGTTTAACTTTTGCCCCCGAAGCTGGAACCCAACGGATGCGGGATGTAATTAATAAAGGCTTAACTAATGAAGAATTATTGCGGGGAATTAAAACTGCCGTTGAACAAGGTTGGAGTAAAGTTAAGCTCTACTTTATGATTGGTTTACCAGGAGAAACCGATGTCGATGTTATTGGTATTGCTGATACAGTGCGCTGGCTAAGAACCGAATGCCGAAGTATTAGTAATAAACGCCTCAACTTCAATATCACCATTTCCAACTTTACCCCTAAACCCCATACTCCTTTCCAGTGGCATACAGTCTCTACGAGTGAATTTAAACGCAAACAAGAACTCTTGCGGGAAGAGTTTAGAAGAATGAAGGGGGTAAAAGTTAATTACACCGATGTTCGGATCTCAGCAATGGAAGATTTTGTCGGTAGAGGCGATCGCCGACTATCTTCTGTAGTACGTCGTGCTTGGGAATTAGGTGCAGGAATGGACTCCTGGTGGGAAAATTTAGATCGAGCTTTTGCTGCCTGGGAAAATGCGATCGCTGAAGCTGGTTTAATCTGGAAATACCGTCAAGTAGAAAATGGCGAGTGGAATTTATTTTGGAAGTCAGAAGTCAGGAGTCAGGATTCAGGAGTCGAAAGTCAGGAGTTAGGAGTCAGGATTCAGGATTCAGAAGTTAGAAGTCAGGAGTCAGGATTCAGGATTCAGAATTCAGAAGTCAGGAGTTCAGAAGTTCAGAATTCCCCAATCCCCCAGTCCCCCAATCCCCCAGTCCCCCAATCCCCCAATTCCCTAGATACACCTTTACCCTGGGATCACCTTAATACAGGCATAGATAAACAATGGCTCAAAGATGACTTACAAAGAGCCTTAGAAGCAGCTACGGTACCTGATTGTGCTTTTGATGGCTGTTCTCATTGTGGGGTGTGTGGAACAGATTTTGGACATAATATCGTAGTTGAACCCCCTAAAATTCCTGAATTTGTGGGCGATTTTAAACCAAATCAACACAGAGAACAAAAAATCCGTGTCTGGTTTGGTAAACAAGGACAAATGGCATTAGTCAGTCACTTAGATTTAGTTCGTTTGTTCGATCGCGCTATACGCCGTGCTAGTCTACCAGTTTCCTTTACTGGAGGATATCATCCAGGTCCCAGAATTTCGATCGCTAATGCTTTGTCTTTGGGAACAACTAGTAGTGGAGAAATTGTAGACTTTGAACTAACAGAATACATAGCTACAGAAGATTTTCACTCTCGTCTAGTTGCCCAGTTACCATCAGATATTCCTCTCTATCATCTTGAAGAAGTAGATATTAAATCTATTGCAGCGACTCGTTTACTAGATAAAGCAAAATATTTAATTACAGTGAAAACTGCGGATATTTATAATGTAGAAGATTGGCAAAATTGGATTGACGCAGTTAAGAATACTCCAGAAATTTCCTGGGAGAAAACTACTAAGTCAGGGAAAAAGCAGATAGTTAATTTGCGCGATCGTCTTTTTGATTTAAAGATCGAATCTAGTGATAATCTACCAGAGAATGCAATTATATTGAAATATACTGGTAGCTGTCGCAACGACGGTACCAAGCTTGCACCAGAACAGATAATTTATATGCTCGAACAATTTGCTCAAGTAGAAATTCAACTACTACAAGTTCATCGTCAACAACTAATACTAAATTCGGTTTAGACACAACACTTACTGCGCTTTTCAATTGAGTAGACTCCACTCGTCATGGATTACTAATTACTGATTACTGATTTTTTCCTCTATTTTTTTGCCTGTAACAAATTTTCTCAAAATGTAAGTATTTAGAAAAACCAGTAAACAAATCCAAGAACATAAGTAGGATGGGAATAAATATCGCCAAAGATTATCAGGTGCAACAATTAAATAACCAAAAGGATATATCAAACTAAAAAGCGAGGGAATTATTAATTCAATTCTATGAGTAGAAAAACCGACTATCAGAAAAATTGCTGAAAAACCCAGAAAAACATAGTGCCTAAACAGGAATGACAATATTGGACTATCTAAAATGTTATTAACTAAATTAATCTGCCAAGCTTTTATGGAAGGTAGTTTACTTTGAAATTCAATTCCCAGTTGAGTTCGCTGTTCTTTGATATTTGGGTTTGATTGGAAAACTCCCCAAATTTTATAAGATGAAGATATCTTTCTTTGCACTTGCAAAAGATAGGCAAAATAACAACCTTGGTGTTTAAGATATCCAAGAGGATGTCGAAAAGCTGTTTGAACTATTTTACTAACAATAAAGCTATTTTGTTCTTTAGGAACTTCACCAATAGCAGCCGGGACACCTTTACCCACATTACCCCAGACTATGTAACCTGCTGAAAAACAACTATAACCGTCAAGTAATCTTTGCCAAGTACCCGTACCAAATTCCTGTTCTATAGACAGTTTTTCCCGATCAATTTCTGATTCATCCATCAGATTTTCAGAATTAACCACTGTTCCTACATATTGATTTAGTAAGCCATGGGCTGTGGGATTAACATCATGACTTACATTTGGGCTAAGTTCAATGATTTTACCAGGGAGTATGATTATTAATAAAATTAAAATTAACTCTCTAACTCTTTTGAAAATACTACTATTGCGCCCAAACAACAATAAATAAATTGGCAGCACTATCAAGATAAAAAAGATAGTTTCTCTCCTAAACATTACTCCTAGAGAGAGAGCAATAATAGATAGAGTAAATAAAGTTTTGCTGTTGTGACGAATTGATTTAATTAAGAAAGCTATGGTTAATAGTGTAAAGGTAGCCATCCAAGTGTTGGACACCGTAGCATTAGAGTAAAGCCATAGCGGTGGCAGTAAGATAATTAAGCTAGAGTTAATTAAAAATAACCGATTATTGGTAACAACTTGTCGGATTAGGTATAGAATAGCACCCCAAAAAAAAGCACCTTGAATGAAACTAAATAAACTAGGATTGTTCACAAAATACTGTGTCAGATGCATAAGCATGGCAAGAGCGGGAGGGTGCCATGTATGGTATTGGTTATTTAAAGCCTGTTGCCAATGAGACAAAGCGTCGATCGACATGACAGCAGGGTAAAACACCAACATCCAAAATCCACTTAAAGTTGTGGACAGAAGAATTATGTAGCTTGCAAGACCTAATCTTTTTGTTTGCTTTTCTTGCCAAAGATTTACTGTACTAATAAAGAGAATACTCATCCACACATAACTAATCAATGTTGCCAGAACAGCAAAGCCTAGTTGGAAAGTAAAAACTTGATACCAGAGGGAAAACAGTAAAATTGCTATGACAAGAGCAATTGAGCCACACCAATAGACATTTTTACTCAAGGGTGGCAATAATTTGGATATTTTACTTTTCAGGAAACGGTAGTTATCACTCATTGTTTAGGTAGATTTACTCTCGGTTTCAAGAGATTTAGATAGAAATAAAGTCCTATCCCAACTAGGGTCAAGCCTCCCAAGAGAAAGACTTGGGCTGCTGTAGCAGCAGCTACTCCCTCTGCTGAGGGATAACCAAATAAACCAACGGCTAAGGCATAGGCATACTGATAAGTACCAACGAAACCTGGTGCGGAGGGAATTAGAGTACTCAAATTCACTAAACCGAGAACAGATAACATCTGCTGCCAATTTAAAGACAACCCTATTGCCTTTAAGACTGACCACTGAGCCATTCCCTCTAACAACCAAACCATTAGAGAAAGAGCCGTAACTTCAGCTAATCTCATCCCCCGCAGACCAGCTAAACCAGTGCAAAAACCTTGAATCTTTTTAGTAAAAGTAAGAGGCAGCAAGGGAATAGTCAAATTTTTCTGGGAGCTTCTACTTGAAACCCATAAAATCAGAAAAATTCCCGAAAATAACATTCCTCCTGCTGTGGTTAAGCTACTGAGCAAAACTGTTTTTTGAGTGATAAATAATTGTCCCAGGATCAAGCACAAGACAAGAATTAGTCCATCTAATACTCGTTCTACCACAATTGATCCAGCGATCGCCAGACGAGAAAGTCGATAACGCCGTCCAGCGAAATTGGCGCGAAATAATTCTCCCAGGCGAGCGGGCAAAATATTGTTCATGGCATAACCCACTACCAGAACTATGCCCACAGACCGAAAAGAGAGAGGTTTAATATCCCAAAGCAAACTACGCCAACGCACCACCCTAACAACAATGTTGGCAGCATAAAAGCCCATAGCTATAACCAGCCATTGATTCTCTGCTTGAGAGAGTATAGTTTGTACTTGTGTCCAACTGGTCTGACGTAAAGCCAACCAGAAGAATAACGCTCCCAGTGCTAGACCAATTAATCCGCGCAACCAAGACCGCCCAGAAATGGGACTTCTAGAAATATTTGCCATGAGCTATATTGGAAGTTTGCAAAATTTTAACGGAAGCAACTAAATTTGACAATGTACCACAATGCCTTCACCCCATCTTTCCAGTTGATTTTTTTACCTTCAGCATAGGTTCTTCCGTAATAAGATATGCCTGCTTCATAGATACGCCAGCGACGACGGGATTTGGTTACCTTTACGGTAAATTCCACCTCAAATCCGAAGTCATTGCAGGTCAGTTTCATTCCTTCCAACACTTCTCGACGAAACATCTTGTAGCAAACTTCGATATCACTCAAAGTGGTATTACAAAATAAGTTGATGAGGTTAGAAATGAGTTTATTAGCTAATAAATGATGGAAGTAGAGGACACGGTGAGGATTTCCATAAAAACGAGAGCCATAGACTACATCTGCCCATCCTTCTGTGATTAGTTCCCACATCTGACCCCAATCTTGAGGATTGTATTCTAAATCAGCGTCTTGGATAACCATCACATCTCCAGTGGCAGACTGCAATCCAGTACGTAGTGCAGCCCCTTTACCTTGATTTTTCTTGTGAAAAATAACTTGCACATCGACGGGAGCATGATTAGCTACGGCAACACCTACAGCAGATTTTTGTAGTTCTTGCTCATTGCCATTCACTGCTACTAATTGACTTTGCTGATTAAGACTAATCTGAACAGGATGAGCATCTGTTTGCACAAAAGTTTCTGCTAGCCATTCGCGAGTGCCATCGGTAGAACCATCATCTACCATGACTATTTCTTTGGGAACTTCTGGTAAAGCTTGAATTACTTTAGTTAACAAAGTATCTAAAGTGTGGATTTCGTTGTAAACAGGTATGATGACGGATAATTTCACTGGTTATGTACTCCTCGCTGATTAAGCGGTTTTTGAAATAATGTGTAGACCACTTTTGAATTTTGGTAATTCTGCATAACTGACATTGAGCATCTTTCCCTCAAGAGCAAAACTGAGCGATCGACAATATTTTATGCAGATGCTTCTTCTCGGCAGTTTTTGGTTGGATGAGAACTCAATTAACTATCAACTAAAACCAAGATCGGAAGACATTTCGATGAGTTTTAAGAGCCACTACAATCTAAATTGCCGATGTGCCGTAAATAACCCCATGCCTCAGATTTATCTGAACCCAAGACCTGAGCTTAAAAGTGCTAAATGTATAACACTAGTCTTTGGTATTTGAGATGGGCTTAATAGAAACGAGAAGTCCAAATGATTGTGGTGGATCTTGATAGGTTTTCTCTAAGAGAATGACCATCTAAAAATTCACTTCAATTAAAACTTGCTTTGGCAATATGTTTGACTATAGAGGAGTTGAGCTATATCTCAATGGTGACTTAACTTTAAATATTTCCAGTGTATTTTTTTATCTCTTAACTATACAACTATCGAATTTTTGTTCATTAGTCAATAACTTTATATATTCATCACAAAAGTATGTAAAAAGGGTAAAACTTCTTTCCTAATATTGTTTCTTTAATTGAGATTTACTAATATTTTCAGTAAGCTTACTTATTTCTTTATATTTTTGTTAAGCTGAGGTATCGTTAATTATGTAAAAGTACTATGCTACATACATATGTCTTGCCTTTCGCTTACACAGAGATAGAGATGCAGGTATAAAACTACCTACGTATTTTTTGTTACGTAGAATAGAACTTGTGTATCAAAAAACACAAAAAAGCTCGGTGTTTAAACTATATTATCTAGTTGCAATTCCGCTGTCTTCAGACCGAATTTTGAATAATCAGGGTAAAGAGTAAGGCAAAAGAACATAAGAAACGAGAACCATAGAGAGCGAGTTTTATCTCAAAAAGACTTAAATCAAAACTAGTAATTACCAAGTTGAAAATTCCTTGAAAATATCTAATTTGTCTAAACTATGCCAATGTATTTTTTTTTTCAGTAAACCAAAAAAAATCATGAACCTATTAACTAATGGCTACAAAACTTGATGCCCTAGACTCCTTATCGCCGTTAGGATCTGACAATAGTTTCCTATCTAATAAGAGGTATTGTTTCAGTGAGTTGCCAAATCTTCGAGTAGATCTTTTGGGAAGGCGAATTACTTTGATGACAGCGAAAGCCATCATGGATGGCATTCATAAATCCTGCCTAGAAGAGAAAAAAATAACCATAGCATCTTATAACGTTCATAGTTTTAACTTATCTATGCAATTGCCGTGGTTTTATGAGTTTCAACAAGGTGCAGACATTACTCGTTGTGACGGAGTTGGAATCCTCAAAGCTCTACGGTGGATGGGTATGGATGTCCCTCTTCAGTATCGGGTTTCTGGTACTGCATTTGTGCCACAACTACTGGAATATGGAAACCAACATGGTTTTTCCTTCTTTTTTTTGGGTTCAAAAACTCAGTATCTAGAAGAAGCCATGAGACGAGTGAAAAAAAAGTATCCTAAACTCAAAATAGCTGGACATGATGGATACTTTGACAAACAAGACCCTCAACAAAATCAGACCATAGTCGACCAAATTAATCAGTTCAAACCCAATATTTTGCTAGTTGGTATGGGAGTTCCCACTCAAGAACAATGGATTCAAAAACATAGTTCTGAGCTTGAAGTCAATGTAATTATGCCTTGTGGTGCAGTTATCGATCGACTAGCAGGAGTTGTTACTAACTGTCCAGCCTGGCTTTCTAATCTTGGTTTAGAGTGGCTTCATCGCCTAATCCTTGAACCTAGACGTTTAGGAGGACGCTACTTGATTGGTAATACAGCTTTTTTGCTCCATCTTGCCCTAGCTAAATCTTTGGGACTTTTAACGTTGCGCGTTAGCAAAATGTAAAGAAAAGAAGAGCAAACTGAGTAGTTTAATCAAAAAATCAAACTACCAATTTGACTCCTCTGTAGTTTAAACAACATTGTTCGATGACTATGGTAGCAAAAGTAAGTGTTATTGTCCCTGCTTACAACATAAGTGCTTATATTGCTCAAGCACTTGAATCTTTAGAGAAACAATCTTTTAAAGATTTTGAAGTACTGATTGTAGATGATGGTTCTACCGATAATACCGCTGAAGTGGTCAACTCTTTTTGTCAGCGAGATTCCCGTTTTCGTTTATTACAAAAACAAAATGGTGGATTAGCATCAGCGCGTAATTATGGTATTCGTCACGCTCGAGGCGAGTATATTGCTCTTCTTGACGGGGATGATATTTACCAACCAGATAAGCTAATCACTCATTTAATCCAACTCGATCGCTCAAAAGAAATTGGTGTGGTCTACAGTGCTTCTAGAGCGATTCGTAAAGACGGACAATCAACCTTTATGGTTTTGAGCGGTAAACCAATCAAGTCCGATCCTCTCCTGGCACTATTGTGCAAAAATTTCATAGGTCATGGCTCTAATGCTGTATTTCGTCGCTGTATTTTTGATGAGATAGGTGGATTTGATGAAACTTTACGGAGTTGCGAGGATGTAGATTTTTGGTTGCGAATTGCAGCAACTAGACGCTGGCGTTTTTATCGTCTGCCACAGATTTTATGTTGCTATCGAGTTTGTCCGACTGGACTTTCTTTCAATGTGCAAGAAATGCAGCGCAGTCGTGAAAAAGTAATAGAAGGAGCTTATCAACGTTCTCCCAAGCTGGTGCAGAAAGTTTTACCCACTGCTTATGCCTATATGTATCGCTATTTAGCAAGGCTATCGCTTACGGCAGGAGATGGAGAAAAAGCTAACTACTTTATCAATCAAGCTTTAGATAGTGATAAGTCTATCTTTTATCAAGATTGGCGATCGCTATTAACCTTGATTTCTGTGAAAATTGCCCCTCTAGCCAAGTTAGGGATTAGGCAAACTTTAGGTGCAGTAGAAACTGACTCTAGATAATTATCAATTGTTGTTCTTTACCAAAACGAGTTGCTGATTTGTTAAAACAGACCCCAGAAAAACGACCAAATACCAAAGATTTTTTTGGTACCGAACATCTAAAATCAGACCTTAGAGGTCGTTCCATTCGTGGTGGTGCAGTTACCGCAGCTGCTCAAGCAGGTAAATTTGTCCTGCAAATGGCTTCGACTGTTGTGTTGGGACGACTATTAACCCCAGAAGATTATGGTCTAATCGCTATGGTTACTGTGGTGATTAAGTTTGTGCGGATGTTCAAAAATTTAGGTCTTTCGACAGCGACTATTCAACAAAAAGAAATTAATCATCAGCAAGTTAGTACTCTGTTTTGGATCAACGTGGGCATTAGCTTAGTTATTACCCTAATCCTAGTAGTCTTAGCACCTATTATTGCTGGATTCTATAGCGAACCACGTTTGATACCAATTATGTTTGTCTTAGCAAGCGTCTTTATTTTTAGTGGTTTGAGTGTTCAGCACGAAGCGTTACTAAAAAGACAGATGCGTTTTACTAGCATTGCTAAGATTGCCGTAATCTCTCTCTTTCTCAGCCTAGTTGTTGCCATAATATTGGCTTGGAATCAAGCAGGCTATTGGTCTTTGGTGTTTTTGCAACTAACAAGTGGCATTACTTATGCTGCGGGGATGTGGTTTGCTTGCAGTTGGCGACCTGGCTTACCAGTCTGGGATTCTGGAATTCGTTCGATGTTAGCTTTTGGGGGAAATCTCACTGCGTTTAATTGTCTGAATTATGTCTCCCGTAACTTAGATAATCTTCTGATTGGTCGCTATTGGGGTTCTCAGCAATTAGGTCTTTATGCCAAAGCCTATCAGCTTATCCTCTTGCCAATTCAACAGATTAACGCTCCCATGACTGGTGTAGCTTTGCCTACTCTTAGCTGTTTACAGACTCAAAGGGAACAATATTGTCGCTATTACTATAAAGCTCTTTTGTCTATAAGCACTTTGGGGATGGCGTTAGTAGCATTTACCTTTGCTGCTGCTGATAAGATGATTCCTTTCTTTCTGGGACAGCAATGGTTAGAAGTAATTCCCATCTTTCGGTTGTTGATGCCTGCTGCTTTTATCGGCACTTTAAATGTGGCAGAAGCTTGGGCATATCAGTCTTTAGGTCGTACCGATCGCCAGTTTAGGCTAGGACTGGTGGTATCTGCTATTGATGTCATTATTTTTATAGTTAGTGTTCATTGGGGTGCGATTGGCGTAGCTGCTGCTTTTGGTTTATCTCGACCCATTCTGTGGGTGCCAAGAATACTGTATTGCTATAAAGGGACTCCATTAAGATTTACTGAGTTACTCAAAACTCTGTCTCATCCAGTTTTAGCCTCCCTTGGTGCAGCAGCCCTATTGATGGGAATGAACCAGTTACTGTCTACAGAAATGAATTTGGCGATCGTTTTAGGCTTAGACTGCCTTATTTATGGTCTGCTTTACCTAGCAATATGGATAGTTCTACCTAGGGGTAGAAAAACTCTATGGGAAATGATGCGCACTCTCAAGGAGTTTAGGAAGAAGAAAAAATGATTAGGAGTAGGGGCGATTCGCCCTAAAGGACTAGCTCCGAGTCGTGAATCGCCCGTACAGAAGTCGGGAGTCAGAAGGCAGAAGTCGGTCAGAATTAGTTAAACAAAAAACTAGGAGTAATAATTAAATGTTAGTTTCACCTCGTAAATCAGACAAAGATGAGGTTAAATCCCCAAAAAAAATTAAGTTAGGAGTAGTTGCCAACGAATTCTTTGACTTGTCTATTGGCAGGATGGGAGGCTTTGGTTGGGCTACTCGCCAAGTTGCAAAATGCTTTCAAGATCCAGAATTAGGGGTAGAGGTAGTATTTTTATCTCGTGAAAAGATGGAAGTACCTCCTCAGGAAGACATCTTAATTCATGGTTGTCGGTTAATTCCTCGCCATCCCAACTTATTTGAATATTGTCGTCGTGTCTGGGCAGAAAATTTCGATCTTCTGCTCTCTATTGACTATCGACCCAACTATTCTCCTCTATTTAGGATTTTGCCTCAAACTCCAATTTTGGTCTGGGTTCGCGATCCTAGAACCCCTGAAGATGTAGCCAAAATTGCTACTATTCGTATTCCTGGACAAGAAGATGTGAAACCTCAAGGACTATGGACTCCTGACTGTACTTCTCTAGGAAGAACAGTAACAACTTCTCAATGGCTACGTCGTCCAGTTTTATTTGGTACTCCTGCTTCTTTTCTGCGAGAAAAAGTTTTGGGTACTTATGGAGTCAAAAATGCGGAAGTAGCTTTATTACCTAATATTATTGATATTGAGCCAGGAGAAATTACTAAAAGTGAGAAACCCACAGTAGTATTTCTTGCCCGTCTCGATCCTTATAAAAGACCCTGGTTATTTGTAGAACTTGCCCGCCATTTTCCTGAGGTTGAGTTTATCTTTCTTGGTAAAGCTCATTTTGAAGGGAAAGGTGCTTGGAAACCAGAAGGACTTCCTGAAAATGTTAAATTGATGGGTCATATAATTGGGGAAGAAAAAATCCGTCTCCTCTCTTCAGCTTGGGTTTTAGTTAATACTTCTATTCATGAAGGATTAGCGGTTAGTTTTCAAGAATCCCTTAAATGTGAAACCCCTATTCTCAGCAGCGTCAATCCTGAAGATGTAGTTTCTCGCTTTGGCATCTATGTAGGACGTTGGGATGGTAGCGGGATGGAAAGCATGCCTAAGTTTGTGGAAGGTTTAACTCGATTGCTAGAAGACCATGAATTCCGTACTCGCTTAGGTAAAGAGGGTCGGCAATGGGTGAGTCAAATTCACAGTAAGTCTCATTTTCTAGAAGTATTCCAACAGCTATGTAACAAAGCTGGAGTACAGTATCAACTTCCTCAGAAGAGCAATTAGTAGATCGCCAACTGAGGGAAGAATGAAAATCTCAAAAAATAGACAAATTCCGAACCCCTGAGAATAACCAAATAACAAACAGTGTAATTATGCTAGAACAGCTCTCATCTCCAAAACAGCCTGAAGTTAAGGCAAGAGCTAAGCCAACGAAATTCCCTTACTTAGCTGCTCTGAGACCTCACCAGTGGACAAAAAATCTAATTGTTTTTGCTGCTCCTTTATTTGCTTTTAGTCTTGACGGGCGATCTCTTGGTGGTAGTTTACTGGCATTTGTCTTGTTCTGTGCTGCTTCTAGTAGTTTTTATCTATTCAATGATATTGCGGATGTTAAATCCGACCGTCAACACCCAGTCAAGTGCCACAGACCGATCGCTTCTGGTCAAGTTCGTGTTCCTATAGCTATTGCTATGGCATTAGTGCTATTAGTAAGTTCCCTGATTATTGGTTGGGGGCGATCGCCAGGTTTGGGTACAGCCCTAACTGGCTATGCATTGCTACAAGTAGCTTACAATCTTAAACTGAAACGCACTCCCATTCTCGATATTTTAGCGATCGCCACTGGATTTGTCTTAAGGGCTTATGCAGGAGCAGCAGCATCGGGAATAGTTCTCTCTGTTTGGTTTATCTTTTGTACGGCAATGCTGGCTCTATTTTTGGGAGTAGAAAAGCGTAAAGCAGAACTAAGATTACTACAAATTAATGGTGGTAAGACCCGTGCTGTTCTCAAACGATACTCTTTAACTTTACTAACCAGAATGGAGAGTATGGTCACAACGGGAGCTTTGATGAGCTATGCTCTTTGGAGTTCTGGGCCTGTGGTGAACGGGGCATCAACTTCTTGGATGATGCTCACTTTTCCTTTTGTTTTATACGGCATTTTTCGCTATCAAATGCTGAGTGAATCTCCCCAGCAGCTTAATGACCATAACGGAGATTTTAAACAAGAAGAAAAAACTGAACGACCAGACGAAATTTTGTTAACAGATTTACCAATACTACTAACTGTTATTAGCTGGGTGATAACAATTTTAGTCATTTTGGGGTTAAAGCATCAGGGAGTGATTGAGTAGGGAGTAATGAGTAGGGAGGGGCGAACGGCCGTTCGCCCGTACAGTAGTAAGTAATAACCAATGACCGATAACTAACTGATATGCGCCGACGTAGGTTTAACAAAAAGACAACAACTGTAGCTTTGATCGATCTCGATTTTCTCAAGGATGTTGGGATTCAAGGTATCATTCTCGATCTGGATAATACCATCGTGTCGGAAGATGATTTTTATCTCTCTCCTAACGCTGAGCATTGGGTTGAACAAGCAAAATTAGCAGGAATTAAATTTTTTATTTTGTCTAATGGTAAGCGTCGCTACAGAGTCGAATACTGGTCTGAGCGGATGGATATACCAGCTATCAGTCCTGCTCGAAAACCATTTCCCTTTAGTTTTAATCAGGCTCTTAAGTCTATGAGATTAAAGCCCCAACAAATAGTAGTGATTGGGGACGGTTTCCACACAGATATTTTAGGAGCGTGGTTATGGAATTGTTCTAGTATTCAGGTTGCTAGTCTTCCTCATCCACCTCGATGGTGGGAAAAAATAGCAGGGAAATGGTTGCAAATTCCTTATCCGCAGGATTTTGAATTGTGGCAGCTTAGCAATTACCAAGTAATCAGTAATCAGTAATCAGTAACGAATTTAATTTCGCCAATTATTAATAACCAATAATCATAATGCTAACTAAGTTTATTTTTACTAGTTTAATTTTCGTAACAGTGGGTCTAAATACTATGGCTCAGGTACTACTCAAATCTGGGGCAACCAAAAATATTTTGAATATCTATTTATTAGGAGGAATTGTAACTTATGGGTTAAGTACGGTTATTTATATTCTGGTCTTAAGCAAATTTAATCTATCAGTTGCCTATCCAGTGGTCATTGGCTTAACAGTTATTGCCACTACTGTAGCATCTGCACTTTTGCTTAGAGAAAAAGTCACTAGCGTTAATTGGCTGGGAATTGGCTTGATGCTGAGTGGTATTTTTGCCGTTGCCTTTGGTAGGACGACTTAATTTAGTTTGTTTAGGTTTTAGTCAATGAAGCTCTCTAGTTCAGTATTCGATCGCCAATTTTTAAAATCTGCTCCTGCTGGTAAAACTTACTGGCTCTGGCAGGATATTCTCATTTTTATCATCCTAGCAATTATAGCGGGATTGGTATCTTATGGCTGCGCCCAATTCATCAGTCCCATTCTGTTTGAAAATCCATCTTGGGATGTTTGGTTTGAGTCGGATTTACCTCGTTCCTTTGCTAACATGATTGCCCGTGGGAGTAATCATTACCGTACTAGTGTACATCCCATATTTTCTTTGATTGCCTTTCCGCCAGCCTATATACTTTATCAGCTAGGGTTAGAAGCTGTTACCGCAGTAAGAATTGTCATAGCTTTAGTAGCTTCTGTTTGGATTGGTGTTTTATTTGTTTTATTGAGATTAATTGGTTGTCGTCCCTTAGACGCAATTTTGTTTAGTCTCCTGGGAACAGTCAGTGCAGCAGCAATATTCTGGTTTGCTGTACCAGAAACTTATTCCTTCGGTTCTCTTAGCATTTTACTGCCACTACTTGTAGTTGCCCTAGGAGAATATCACCAATTATCACCATGGTGGTATTTGCTGGTCAGTGCGGGTAGTTTGAGCATTACTACTACCAACTGGATGGCGGGAATTCTGGCAACCTTTGTGAGCCACCGTTGGCAACAGGCTGTACAAATCACCATCAATGCTTTCTGCCTAGTGGTTGGATTGTGGTTTGTGCAGTATTTAATTTTTCCTACTGCCGAGTTCTTTCTCAAAATTCAGAGCGAAAAAAATTACGTGTTCAATGAGGGGGCAGTTAGTCCTTTAAACGTAATTCAATCTTTTATCGCTCACACTATGGTCATACCAGCCATCGAGATAATTGATAAAACTGCTCGACCAGGATTTGCCACCCCAGGTATCCAAATGGTGACTCAACTATCAGCACCAGGATCGGCAAGTTTGTGGGGCAAGGTTGCTGTTGTTTTATGGACTGTACTGTTAGCCTTAGGTATCTGGGGACTATTCTCGAGCAAGCAATATCCCAAACTAAGGATTGTTCTAGGTCTTACTATCTTAGGTCAGCTAGTACTACATTTGCTTTATGGGGAAGAGACTTTTCTTTATTCACTCCATTTTGCTCCTTTGTTAGTAATTGTGGCAGCAATGAGTACTTTAACTAGGATACGTCCCCTAGCTTTAGTATTAGCAAGTCTGTTGCTGGTATGTGCAGGGATTAATAATGGCTTAGAGTTTAATCGTGCTACAGAAATGATCTTAGCTCGCGATCGCCAACAAGTAGTACTAACAGCACCAAGTAAGCAGCAGGAAGACCAAGGATATCATCGCCTTGGGGGTAGTTTTAGTCCCCCTGAAAGTACTTTTGGGATTTCGTTTTGGATTACGGATAAACAAGGAAATCTTCAGACTACAAGTGACAATATTGCTCCCGAAGAAATCCGTCAGCAATTAGTTGAGAGTAATAGTAAGGATTTATCAGCTATTGAGACTAAGACTAACTATTATGAAGCATCGTGGTCGGTAAACGACTCAGACAAATGGCAACTACACCTAAAAATTCCTGCCAATAGCGATCGCCAACTAAGGATTGCCCTGCGTAGCCTTGGTGCTACTAGAGGCGAAATTCGATCGCTGGAATGGTCAGAACCACAATTACTAATTAACGATCTCATTGGCGAGCCTTGGTTAGTTACCCTCGAACCAGCAACCACTAGGGTCAATTTGGGGAGGGAAAAAGGAGATTGGATGAGTCCTAAACAGAAGACCACTCATGTCTGGGAAGATTGGCTCGGCTTAGGCTATGTTCTATTCGATCTTGATAATGGCAATGAATGGGATTTAACCATTGAGAAAGTCTAGTCATGGGAAGGGAAATCGATTTTGAACATAAGTTCTAATTGATTGGTTGAGGAAGATGGGGAAGACAAGGTAGATAGGGGAGATGAGGAGAAATTAATGGGAAATGCTTTTATCGAGGAGGTCTAACAGAACTATGACAATGCCCAATTTTCTGATTATCGGTGCAGCTAAGGCTGGAACAACCGCGCTATATCATTATCTTCAGCAGCATCCCCAAATTTATATGAGTCCTCACAAAGAACCAAGATTTTTTGCTCTGGTGGGAGAAGAGATAAATTTTCAGGGTCCAGGAGATAAAACTAGATTTCGATTCGTTACCGATATAGACTCCTATCGTGCTTTATTTGACGGGGTGTCTGACCAGATAGCTATCGGTGAAGCCTCTCCTTGGTATTTGTACGTTCCTCAAGCTGGCGAGAGAATTAAACATCATCTGCCTAAGGTCAAACTTATTGCTATTCTCCGCGATCCAGTAGCCAGAGCCTATTCTAACTTTATCCATGCACTACGAGAAGGACTTGAACCCCTCGAAGATTTTGCTCAAGCAATGGCAGCAGAAGAAGAGAGAATTAACCAGAACTGGTCTTATCGTTGGCACTATAAACAAAAAGGATTTTATTATGGTCAGCTAAAACACTATTTTGACCTATTCGATCGCGAGCAAATTAAAGTTTATCTCTACGACGACTTTATTACCGATCCTATCAGTTTACTAAAAGATATTCATCGCTTTTTGGGTGTAGACGATAACTTTGTCCCCGATCTATCCCACAAACATAATGTATCCGGTATTCCCAGAAGTCACCTTCTCGATCAATTTTTGATTAGAGATACTCGCCTGAGAAGAGTTTTAACTCCTTTATTACCCTCGAAAACACTACGGGAACAACTAACCAATAAGCTAATGAAGTTAAATCTTCGTCCCAAACCATCACTAGAAGCAGAAGTGCGAGAGCGATTTAGACAAGAGTATCGCGAAGATATTTTGAAGCTACAAGACCTAATTCAAAGGGATTTATCTAAATGGTTAGTAGGGAGTAATCAGTAGAGACGTAGCATGCTACGTCTGTACAGTAATTAGTAATCAGTAATCAGTAATCAGTAATCAACCATGTATTTAAAAGTCAAAAAACATCTACCAACACCAATTAAACGATCGCTTAAGTCTTTAGTTGATATGAAAACTTTCTATCAAATGAAGACAGCGAAAGTTCATCCTGAGCCTATTTTTATGTTAGGTCATGCTAAGTCAGGGACAACAGCGATCGCTTCTCTATTAGCTAAAGTTAGTGGTCAGCCAGTTACTATCGATCCTATATTTAGAATCGATCCTGAAGGTTATCTACAACAGCAACTTTTAAGCGGTGAACTTCAGTTTGAAGAATTGGTAGAAGTCTATAAATTCTATTTTTCTACTCCTATTAATAAAGACCCTAAGTTGACATTTTTCTATGATGATTTGTCCCGCTGTTTTCCTTTAGCCAAGTTTATTTTTGTTATTCGCGATCCTAGAGATAATATCCGCAGCTTTCTCAATCGCCGAGGAATCCCTGGTAATCTAGATAAATTAACAGAAGACCAGCATAAATGGATCGGAAATCTGCCACCTATAGCTGGCAAAAACTATATTGAAAAATTGGCTAATCGTTGGAACTTAGCAGCAGATACCTATCTCAATCATCAAGACCAATTTACCCTCATTCGCTACGAAGATTTTATTCTCGATAAGGTAGGCACAACTCGCAGTTTAGCCGAGAAAGTTGGCTTAACAGCTAGTCACGATATTTCTGACTATGTGAACTTACAGTATCAACCCTCTGGCGATCGCCAAGTAAGCTGGTCGGAGTTTTTTCAGACAGAAAACCTCCATCTGATTGAAACCATTTGTAGCCAGCGCATGAATTGCTTTGGTTATAGTCAGTCTTCAGTCGTATAAATGTCATTGGCAATTCATTAGGAGTGTATAAAGATGAGTTTACCTAATTTTCTCATTATTGGAGCCCAGAAGGCTGGTTCTAGCTGGCTTGCTTACAATCTGCGCCAACATCCAGACATTTTTATGCCTAAATCGGAAATTTATTTCTTCAATAAAAAAGAGAATTTTAGTCAAGGTACTGTCTGGTACGAAAAGTATTTTACCCAAGTCAAAGGTGAAAAGTTAGTTGGAGAAAAAACTCCTGGTTATATTAGCCAGTCGGATGCTTGTCTGAGAATTTACCAGACTCTTCCCGAAGTAAAACTAATTGCCATACTTAGAAATCCTGTAAGGCGGGCAATCTCAGCTATAAATCATCATAGACGTAGAGGAAGAATACCTCCCCTGTTAGATATCAACACTTTGTTACTAGGAATTTTGTCTGGAGACAACAAATATTTAACCCAAGAGTTGAGCTATCAATTCATTGCTAGAGGCAAATATTATTCTCAGCTTAAAACTTATTATGATTACTTTCGTCAAGACCAAATTTTAGTGTTAACTCTTGAAGAAGATATAGTTAAGCAACCTACTCTAACCCTCAAAAAAGTATGTGATTTTCTAGGGGTTGACTCTTCTTTTCAATTCGAGACGATCGATAAAGAAGTAAATAAAAATAAGGCTTTATTGTCCGAAGCAATACTTAGCTACTATTTGCCTTTTATGCGACCAATTAATCCTTGGCTAGCTAAACTATTGCCACGATTAAATTTTAATACTCATATTGAAGAAAAAACCATTGTTGAATTACGGCGAACCTATGCTGAAGAAAATGAAAAGCTTTTTAATCTATTGCAAAGGAGGATAGATAGTTGGTCATGAAACAAATAAAATCAAAAATAGGGCATTTTTTAGGTTTATTAAAAACTCTTAGTGTATTATTGTTTGTCACTTTTACGGTCTTACTATCTAATATTCCTGCTGCCTTTGCCCATACTCCTCACGATGACATTTTTCAAGTAGATATATCTCCTAATTATGAACAAGATAAAACCTTATTTATTGTTGTTAGAGGCAATTTGTTCAAGTCAGAAGATGGTGGCTCAAACTGGCAAAGAATAGTCAAAGGTTTAGATAATAAACATAGATTATATGCCCTAGATATTTATTCTCAGTCCAAAGAAACGCTATTTCTATCATCTTTAGGAGATGGAATATATAAATCTCAAGATAGTGGTTCTTCTTGGTTAAAAGTTAATCAGGGACTAGAAGATTTAAACATCGATTTAATTAAAATTTCTGACCATAATCCCGATCTAGTTTTAGCTGCGGGAAAAGATAAAAAACTTTATCGCACAGACAATGGTGGTACTAGTTGGGATACAGTTCTAGACAATAAGCAAAAAATAACAGCGATCGCTTTTGTCCCCGATCGAAAAGATCTGCTCTTTGTTGGTGACGAGGAAGGTAATCTTTATTTTTCTGAGGATCGAGGTAAGGTTTGGCGGTCTGTATCAATCATTGACAAGGAAGGAGCGATTAAAGCGATCGCTGTATCACCTCACTTTGATGAAGATAAAACTCTATTTATTGGCACAGAAAAAGGCAGTATTTTTAAATCTCTTGATGGAGGAATATCTTCCACTCATGTAGATAGTAGTATGTTTCATCCTGGTATTGCCTCTTTAGCGTTATTCCCGCGAAATCAAGGAAATTTCTATCTCTTTGCCGTAACAGAATATGATGGTGTTTTTTATTCTGATGATCGGGGACAATCTTGGCAAAAGTATTCTCAAGGTCTGAAAGGAGATGCTCAAGCCTATAAATTAAATAGACCTTATTTCAGTGAAATACAAATTTCTCCAGCTTTTGAGCAAGATCGCACTATCTTCCTAGCTGGTTACAATGGGCTATTTAAGTCAACTAACAGTGGACATAAATGGCGAGAGATCAAAACTTTGTCAGCCAAAACAATTGTGGCTCTCGATCTATCTCCGGAATATACCCAAGACTCTACCATGGCGATCGGGACTTATATCTGGGGTAGTTATTTATCTAACGATCGAGGAGAAACTTGGAAACCTATCAACAAAGGTCTAGAAGAAATTCAGCGGATTAAGAAACAAACTGGTGTAGCTCGTGTATTCGAGATGGTGTTTTCTCCTAACTATGCTTCAGATCAGACTATCTTTACTAATACCTGGTATGGATTATTTAAATCTACAGACAGAGGAAAAAGTTGGGATAGTCGGTATTGGGAACAAATTCAACCTAAGGATAAACCTTGGTGGTCAAGAGCATCTCAAGGAGCTACCATCGCAATTTCCCCCAATTTTAAGGAAGATAGCACTATCTATTTGGGAACCATGGATGGTCATATCCTCAAATCGACAGACGGAGGCATAAACTTTTCTCTTGTCAGCCAATTAGATAGGGATGTCATCTCTCTGGCAATATCTCCTGATTTTGCCAATGACCAAACTTTGTATGCGGGTATTCCTAATGGAATATATAAATCAATAAATAGCGGTTTTGATTGGCAACCTGCTAGTAATGGTATTGCCTGGTTAGACGGATTAGACGAAGACAAAGAAGGAACGGTTAAATTAGCGATTTCATCTAGCTACAGAATAAATAAAACTATTTTTGTCGGTACAGCAGGAGGAGTCTTTAAAACCACCAACGGTGGTCAAAATTGGCAACAGTTAGTAGATACTGGCTATGGCGATGATGGTTATATAGAAGGTATTGCCTTATCACCAGATTTCTTAAAAGATGGAACACTCATGGTTAGTGTACGGGGAAAAGGGCTATTTAAAAGTGTTGATGCTGGAAAAACTTTTACTGAAGTTGGCACAGATTTGATTAATGACAACTATTTATTCTCTAATTTGTATGGCTTCCCGTTAGTAGCATCATCTATGCCCATTAAGTTCTCATCCTCCTATGCTGAGGATCAAACCATTTATGGCTATGCTGATACCAAACTCTTTCAATCCCAAGATGGTGGTGATACTTGGTCTGCTATTACCATACCTATACCTGACGCTAATATTTTGACCTTTGTATCTTTGGGAATTAAAACTTCTCCTCTCTTAACTTTTGCTGTTGCTTTAGTTGCTTCTTTATCGATTTATCTCTGGCTTGGATATTTGCGTTTAAGCAAAAAATTACCCGTTAAAGAATTACCAATCAGAGTTGGTAGTACATTTGCTGTATTTATTGTCGTCTTACTTGTATTATCTAGCTAGGAGGCAGAAAAGATGGACTTTTCTAGTTTGAAAACCAGCGATCGAGCGTCAGTGAACAGCAATAAAAAACCAGTAATTATCTTTCGGAATGAACTTTTACATTATTCCGAAACTTTCATTCCTGCCCAAATTAATTCCTTGTCAAGCTATGAGCCTTACTACGTAGGGACAAAGGTGATCGATCCTCAAAAACTAGGAAAAGCTCCCCTAGTTGTCCCCTTTGAGGGAAAATCCCGAATTTATCGACAGCTGTTCACCAGAACTGGATATATCTGGCAAGGCTGGCTCAAGACAATCAAAGCCATTCAAGCAAAACTGATCCATGCCCATTTTGGGATTGATGGAGTTTTAGCTTTGCCTCTAGCACGAAAAACCCATTTACCTCTGCTCGTAACTTTTCATGGTTATGACATAACTTCTAACGATTGCAGTAAGTATGTATCAGGTTGGAACTATGAGACTTATAATCGGGGTCGGCAAATTTTGTTTAAAGAGGCAAAATCCTTTATTGCAGTATCTGATTTCATTCGTTCTCAATTAATCGCTAAAGGCTGTCCAGAAGAAAAGATTATAGTTCATTACATTGGCATCGATACAGACAAATTTACCCCAGACCCAACCATAAATCGTCAGCCAGTAGTACTATTCGTTGGCAGGTTAGTAGAAAAGAAAGGTTGTGAATATCTAATTCGTGCCATGGCTCAAGTACAGTCTGTTATGCCAGAAGTAAAACTAGTAATCATTGGGGATGGAATTTTGCGACAAAAGTTAGAACAATTAGCTGCCCAGTTACTTTACAGCTATCGTTTTTTGGGCGCACAACCTCCAGAAATAGTCAAAACTTGGATGAATCAGTCACAGTTAATGGCAGTGCCCAGTGTGACGGCTGCTACAGGGGACACCGAAGGCGCACCGATGGTAGTGCTAGAAGCTCAAGCAATGGGTTTACCTGTTGTTGGTTCTCTTCATGCAGGTATTCCTGAACTAGTACTTGAAGGTGAAACAGGTTTACTAGCAAAAGAGAAAGACTGGAAGACTATGGCTGAAAAGATCATTTTTATACTAAAAGACAATCTTTTTTGGCATAAATTGAGCCAACAAGGACAAGAAAGAGTTAACACTAGTTTTAACCTGAGGACTCAAACTCAGGCTCTAGAAAATATCTACGATCGCCTAATTGCCTAAAATTATGGCTCAATTAGTCAGGAGGAAATAAATTTGAAACCTTTAATCAGCGTTGTCATACCAACTCTCAATAGACCACTACTAGTTACCAGAGCAGTTCAAAGCGTCTTACAACAAACCATTCAAGACCTTGAAGTAATTGTGGTTATAGATGGCTTAGATGATTCAACTGGTAGGGAACTGTCTAAAGTCAAAGATTCTCGTTTACAGATTGTTCAACTACCAAGTAGTAGAGGTGGTGCGGGAGCGCGCAATGCTGGAGTTGCTCACAGCCAAGGAGAATGGATTGCTTTTCTAGACGATGATGATGAATGGTTGCCCCAGAAGCTAGAACTACAATTAGCAGCAGCTAGAGCTTCTCAGTATTCCTTACCAATCATTAGCTGTTGTCTGATTGCTCGTACCCCCAAAGGCGAGTTTACCTATCCCAGAAGATTTCCCCACCCAGAAGAACATCTAAGTGAGTATCTTTTAGCTCGCAATAGTTTTTCTTTTGGAGAAGGCTTAATTCAAACCTCGACAATTTTTACCAAAACAGAGCTATTGCAAAAAGTCCCTTGGCAAGAAGGATTACCCAAACATCAGGATTGGGACTGGATGCTAAGAGTAAATAGCATGACAGACGTAGGTATTGAGTTTGTCCCTGAAGCCCTGGTTATCTGGTATCGATGGGAAAAGCGTCCCAGTACTAGTAGCACTAGTAATTGGCAAACTTCTCTAGCGTGGATTCAGGAAAATCGTCATCTGGTCACACCGAGAGCCTATTCTGCTTTTCTCATGCTCCAAGTTGCTCCTCAAGCAGCTTATCAAAGAGAATGGTCAGAATTTTTGCCTCTTCTAGGAGAATCGGTAAAGTATGGCAAGCCCAAGGCGCTCGATTTCTTCTTATATCTAGGAATGTGGTTAATCTCTAGAGACACTAGACGCTCCTTACGAGGGTTATTGGGGACAAAAACTCAGAGTCTTAGAAGTGTCTAGAGCTAATCTTTAATTCTCAAGTCACAGTTATACTGCCGTAACACAACAATTACTGCGGTGACCAGTGTTCCCCGATTAATAGAACATGACGTAAAACTTGACCAAAATTAGAAGAGGCAATTATGTCTAAAGTTTTTTTAACTGGAAGTAATAATCTGATAATTCCTAATTCACCTCGTCAGTCTAGACATGAAATTACCTATTATAAAAATTATCGTCCCTGGTATATTGGCGAACGCATTCTCCAAAAAATTTGGTCCCCCTTAAAAGGAGTAAGTTTGTTTAAACCATTAACTACCAAGTTCGATCTAATTCATTCTTTTAATGCAATTCCCTATACAAAAAATCCTTGGCTTATCACTTTTGAATCAGTACTACCAAGAACAAGAGGTAAGTATGGTGATAAACTAGCTTCAATAGTTATGAACAGATTAAGTTTAGAAAATTGTCGAAAAATTATAGCTATGTCAGAGCATGCCAAGGAAAAATTTTTAAGGCAAAAGGCTGATTTTCAAGAAATCAATTTAATAAAAGATAAGCTGATAGTTATTCCTCCTAATTTCCCTCTAAAAATATCTCAAGAAAAAAAATATTTACAAGGAAAAACTTTAGAATTAACTTTTGTAGGCAATGATTTTGCTAGAAAAGGTGGGATTGTTGCTTTAAGGATTGCCAAAAAGTCAAAGGCAATAAAATTGCCAATTAAAATAAATTTAGTATCAAGAATGAATTATGGCGCACAAGTATATACTGATTGCCCCGAGCGAGATAAATATCTAAAAGATTTAGAATTAATCAACTTAGACAATGTATTTTTATACAAAAATATAGCCAATAAACAAGTTATAGATTTGTTGCACAAAAGTCATTTTCAAGTTATGTGTACTCTTGATGATACATATGGATTTAGTATCTTGGAGGGATTTTCAGTGGGAACACCCGCAATAACGACTAACGTTTGTGCTTTACCAGAATTTGTCAAAAATAACATCAATGGATTTGTTATTGATTTAGAACTTAACAAGTACAAACACTGGATTCATTTAGGCGAAAAACAAAAAGAATATTACTGGAAAATACTCGATAAAACCTATGAAAAATTAGCAGATAAAGTATTGAATTCTCTCAGCAAAATTCTTGATGTTTATGAAAATTATGAACAGTTCAGTGCTGGAGCAATTGCTCAAGCTAAAATTCATGATTCAGAAAAAGCAAATATTTTCTTTGACAATCTTTACTCAGAAATAAGTACATAAATATGGTACTAAATTCAATTTAAAGTGCAGTTTAAAAATATTTAAATGTTTCCTCTAACTCTAAATTCTCAAAAAGAAGACTTTAAACTTAGTGACTTGTCCTTTGCCGAACGAGTCATCTACTGGTCGATCGTGCTAACACCTCTTTGGTGGCTGCTGGGGATACAAACTCTGTTCTATCCAGCAGTAGTAATTGGTTTACTATTGATGTCTTTTAATCTTGATAAATTAGTTAGAACTTCAGTACCAGCATCTGCTTGGGCATGGCTAGTAATGTCTATAGTTATGCTCTGGACAGCAATGATTGGTCTGAGCAATTTTAACTTTGAATTTACTAAAGTAGCATCTACTTTAGTTACCTTTTTCAAAAGCTACTTTTTAATCTTTGCTTGTTTAGTTATACCCTTAGGAAGTCAACTGAGAGTACAGGTAATTACCAGAGCAGTTGCTTGGATGGCAGTAGGGTATTTAATTGCGATCGCCCTCCAGCTAATCATGCTTTTCGGAGGAATTGAGCTAGAGCCTTTTTTCCCTCCCATAGCCGAATTAATTCCAGGTAACAAAAGTTTAATAGTATGGTTCTGTGCTTTTTGGGAACCATTTTTTGGTATTACCCTACCCAGATCTGTGCTTTATACGCCAGATCCTCCTATTCCTGGAATTTGTGGTCTTCTCTGTTTATTTATTTGTTTCGGTGAATCCAATCCCCGTTTGCGTCAATTTGCTCTAGCTGGCAGTTTAGCTTCTTTACTTATTAGTCATAGTCGCTTAGCATTAGTTTGCTTATTTCTAGCAATTGTAGTTAAGATTAGTTTTCGGAGTTTCTTTGCTCGCCAAGCTTCTCTCTGGTTATTTTCCTTAACAGCCCTATTATCAAGTTTATGGGGTATCACCTTAACTGCTTTCCTGAATAAACCCCTAGAAATTTTTCACAGTGCTCGTCCTGCATCATCAAAAGACCGAGAGTTTGTAATACACAAAACGATGGAAGCATGGCAAGAATCTCCTTGGTTAGGATGGGGAATTCCCCAAGGAACGGCTAAATGGTATACCTATGAAATTACTCTTGGTTCTTTTTCTACTTATTCTGCCGTTTTGTATTTACACGGAATTATCGGTTTTATCTTTTTTATTGCTGCCCTTGGCTTTACTTTAAGTGATTTTTGGCAGCCAGCGGTTGAAGGCAATGAGCTTTGTAAACAAGCATTTGCTACTCTGCTAGCTTTGTATGTATTTATGCAAGGGTTGCCTCTATCTTGGATCGCTGTTTATATCTGGTTTTTCTTTCTGTGGTTAGGGGCAATTTTGGCAGAAACCCAGAACGAAAACTATTCTTCCGTCTCTCGGTGGGAACAGCTATCGAAAAAAGGATAGCAAAAGAGGAGAAATATTCTCCTGTTATTTATATAGCTTAGAGTGTTACAAATGAGGAGTGAAGATATGCTTACTACAACAAAAGGTTCATCCAAATCATCTCCACAACTAGATAAAGTAGTCTTTAATGTTCTTGTCGATATCTATTTTGAAGCTAAACGGAAATGGTATCAATTAAGATATCCGAATTTAACTTTAGCTAAGGGAGTTAAACTGAAAGGCCAATTAAAGATTAATGGTAGTGTTAAAGTCAAAATCGATTCTGACACTCGCATCAGAAAACGATTAAAAATTTTTGGTTCTGGAGAGGTAACAGTAGGCAAAAATGTATCTCTTAACGGCTGCTTAATCGGCTGTCAAAGCTCGGTTTTTATTGGGGATGATTGCCTAATTTCTGACTGTTATCTACTTGATACCGACTACCACAACTTGGAACCTCATCTTCGCCATGCTCCTCCAGGGCCAAGAGTGACTGCACCGATCTTAATTGAGCGTAATGCCTGGATTGGGGCAAAGGCAACAGTTATGAAAGGAGTGCGGGTAGGAGAAAATAGCGTGATTGGATTAGGCAGTGTTGTGCGTAAATCTGTACCACCTAATGTGGTCGTAATTGGTAATCCGCAACAGATAGTTAAATCTTTACTGCCGAAAGATAAATCGAGCGATAACCATAACCAAGACAAACAAGCCGAACAAGCAGTTCATTAAATAATGAACTGCTTATTCAGGTAATAGTACCATAAATTTACTGATAAATTACTTCATATTTTTACGACAATTATTTAAATGTTTCAGTAAAATTACTTAGTAATTAAGAAAAAAATAATTGCTCTGTGTTGATTGAGAAGCTTGCATTTTTAATAATCAAAATTTGGTTTCAAAATCAGCTAATTTACCTCAAAAAAAAGCAAATTACAGGAGATTAAGTTCAATGAAGAGAATAACTTCCATTATTACTAGGCACTGGAAAATTTTACTTGCTTTTAACTTATTTGTTATTAGTGTTGGCATCTTCAAAATTAAATTTTCTGACAAGGTTTGGAGTGCCAATGCGCAGCTAATTATGCCAGAAACAAAAGGCACTCTTAATGCTAATTTAGGAACTCTTGGTTCTCTTAATAGTGGCGAGACTAATTTTTCTGCCGGGGTTAATCCACTCATAGCCCAGCAGTCTATTCTTACTAGTAATCTAATCATGCAAAAACTGTTATATGCTGACGTGGAACATGAAGACTTTCCTCGCCTCAAGTACTATAAAAATTTATTTGAAGTAGAGATTGCTGAAGACTCGACAACCATTAATTTGACTGTTTATGGCTCTAGTCCAGACTTAGCTCTAGAGCGAGCAGAAAAGTGGATAGAAACTTATCAGGACAGGTTAAACCAACTGCGTAAAGAAGACTCGGAAACTCGGATCGCATTTAGCCAAACAGAATTAGAACAAGCTAAAGAAAAATTAGACCAGGTGCAAGCAGAATTAGCGCAATTTGAGCAATCTTCAGGCTTAGTTGACTCTGAAGAGCAAACGAAAGGAACCATTCAATTAATCAATCGTTTATCTGCTGCTAAGTACGAAGCTCAAGTAAAAGCTCAAGCAAACGAGATCAAAGCTATAGCTTTATCCGAACGTCTTGGTCTTACTCCCTCTCAAGCCATATCTTCTGTCAGTTTAAGTGAAAATCAAGAGTATCAATCCCTCAAAGCAAAACTCACAGAAGTAGACATAGAGTTAAGTAGACTAACAGCAACCCGCACAGAGGCAGATCCTCAAGTTCAAGATTTGCGATCGCAACAAAGAGATTTACAAAATCGACTTCAGCGTTACGTCCGACAAGCAGCAGGCACAGCCACAATAGACACTACCATCGCCAATAACGCCGGTAGAACTGACTTGATTCAAGAACTAGTCTTAGCAGAAACTGAAGCTCAAGCCCAGACTGAAGAAGCCGAAAAATTAGACAATAAAATTCGGCAACTACAAGTCGAGCTTGAAAAAATGCCAATCAGCAAGACTAGTTTACAAAAGCTACAAAAAGAAAAAGATGTGGCAGAAGGGGTTTACCAAGGTTTGATTGCTAAATTGCAGCGAGTCAAGATTGACGCTTTTAATGCTTATGCTCATATACAAGTACTAGAACCACCTCTGGTCGATCCTTATCCAGTTGAGCCAGATATTATGCTAATTCAAGTCAATGTTTTCTTAGCTGCATTAGTCGGTAGCGTAGCCTTGTTAATCTTCCGTGAAAAGCGCGATCCTCTCTTAAACGTTCAAGATTTACAGTCTTATGGTGTATCAGTTATTGGCTATATTCATGATTTCGCTTACTTTGGACGTTCTCTGAAAAATAATCAATTCTGGTTCAATCTAATCTCACAATCGAATCCCCGCATAGAATTAGATTTTCAAAGGATAGCTTCAGCGATTAGCCTACAACCTTTAGAAAATCGACGTTTGCTAGTTACTAGTGCTATACCAGGGGAAGGAAAAACCACTGTTACCCTAGGGTTATCCAAAGCTTTAGCCGATTTAGGATTCCGAGTTTTAATGGTTGATGGAGATTTCCACAAAGCAGAATTGACTAACAGTTTACCCTACGTAGGTCTAGATACAGAACCAGGAAAACCAATCCAAGTCACAAATAATCTATATCTGCAAACTAAAGATACTTGGCCTCAACAAGGCAACCATGCTGCGTTAGTTAAACAAGGAAAATTCGAGCAACATTTAGAAATTTTAGAACTGGACGATGACTATGATTACATTATTATCGATAGTGCTCCAGTCAGTCTTGCTAGTGAAACAGCTTTAATGGCAACTACTATTTCTAATGTGTTGTACGTAGTGCGCCCCAATACCAGCGAACGCAACTCTGTCTACAATAGTTTCGATCAATTAAATCAACATAATGCCAAAATTTTGGGGTTAGTAGTCAATGGTGTAGAAACTCATTCTCGACCTTATTCGAGTGCTTATCTTGAGGTTGCCAAGGATACAAAAGTTCAAACCCCCAGTTTGAAGCCAAGAAATTAACACAACTGATGAATTACCCGCTTTAGTGCGGGAGTTTTCTCTCAGAAGCAAGCTCAAAAATTGGAAATTTCTCACCATGAAACGCAGAGACCTTATCAAATTATCAGGATTAGGTGCAACTTTGGCTTTTCTTGCTCACCAGATCTATAAGTCTGATAGCTGGGGTAATCAGAACTTAGCTGTTAAAAATCTCAATCTACCAACATCATTAGCTTCTACACAAAAATCTTTTGACGCTCAGATCCAGGTGGATTGGAATACTGCCGTTGCCGAAAGCACCCCTTTTGTCTTTGGCTCTAATGACTATGAAATTACTATCTTGGAAAACGCCCAAGACCCTGTTTTTCAGAAGTTGTTAGTAGATCTCAATATCCCTTTGATCCGTATTCATCATTCTCAGCTGAGCGATCGCTGGACAGATTTGGCTAGTAAAAGTTGGGACGAAGCCACCATTAAAGCCTGTTATGATGCCTCTTATTCCTACAATCCTACTCTTGTCCAAAATATTCCCCGTTGGCCAGAGTGGATGACAACAGAAGGAGAAGACTTACTATCTCCTTCTGAATATGATAATTATGCTACTTTTTGTGCTGAACTAGTCAATATTCTCAACCAAAAACAGCAACGGCAAATTATGTATTGGGAACCTATAAATGAACTAGAGAAACGCTACGAAAAAGCAGGTAAACTAGACGATCTTTGGCAAATATACAATCAAGCAGCAGAAGCCATGAAGGCTCAAGACCCTAATATTAAAGTAGGTGGGCCTGCTATTACCTGGGACAATGAGCAAGTATTGGCTCAGTTTTTACAAAACTGTGGTGACAATGTGGATTTTATTTCTTGGCATCGCTATGCTACTGGCAATCCTGAAATATCTACGGATGAGCTTATGTCCCGTACTTATAACTATAATCAACAAGTACGTAAGTTTCGTTCTGTCGCATCTAGATATATACCCGAACGCAAAATACCTTTATTTCTGAGTGAATACAATATTAACTACTCTTGGAAATCGGGAGAAAAGCGTCAAAATACTCAGATTGGGGCAGTCTGGTTTGCCTCTGTATTAAAGCATCTGGCAGAATCAGGTATTGACATGGCTACTTCTTGGCATCTTAAGGACGGAATTTATGGCATGATCGATCCACGCAATAATTTGCGACCAGCATCAACCGTATTTGCTTGGGGCAATAGATATTTAACTGGTACTGTAGTCGATACAGACAGCGATCATGATCGAGTAGAATCTCTAGCAGTTAACCAAGAACCAGGAAAGCGATCGCTCTTACTAATTAATAAGTCTGCTGAAACTGTTCAGGTAAACTTGCAGATGACACCCAGCACGTTTTCTAGCCAAAAAGTAGAAGCCGTTTCTCTTAGTGAGAATGGTCTTAGTGATATTGCTGACGCTGTAGCGATCGTCAATTCTCAATCGCTAACAATGTCTCCCTATTCTCTGATGTTGTTTAAATTTGCTGTTTGATTAAAACCAAAGCTCTTAGCCCTTCGGGTTCAACAGTTTGCTCAAGTCGGGAAACCCTTTCGG
>JASJDI010000230.1 GCA_030065155.1 Xenococcaceae cyanobacterium MO_188.B29 | reverse complement strand
GTTTGGCAATTTGATTAAGAAACTTTAACTATTATTGTACTTATTTTAAGCCTCTCTCAACATAGAGAAAACTTTTGTTTTATTTCTTTGTCTTCTAGAAAGCATTAAAATAACATAAATACCTAGTTTTTCTTTTCACATTCTTTACTTTTGTGTTAACATAATTATGAGAATTAATTAAGTAAATTCAACAATCTCTAAGTCACATCTGAATCAAAATAAGAATTTGATAGATGCTGCTAGTAGCGTAATATTTGCGCTTGCTGAGTATAGGCTAGTTCTTCTTTTCAGATTGTTAGACTTGGGAGCCTTGGCCTAATCCAGTAAGGATAAAGGTTTTGGTACGATTGTTTTCCCGCGTAGTATATACTAGTACAACTATTATTGCTGTTTGTCCTAGTAGTATTCGAGTGTGAGAAGAAAAGTAAGTAGCCAAAAGTAGGCTCTTTACTTAGAGAATACCCATGGCAGTTTAAATATTAACCTGCTGAAGCTCAGATTAATACCATTTCTCAAGACTAGAGATAGACAAAAGATATTAGGCATTTAGGTAAATCATAAATACCTGAAGGCTATCATATCTGCTCATCAATTAGCTTTCTAGTTAACAAAAAGAAGCTGGTATAAGTAAAAATTTCTAGGGAAAAGGTGGAGAATGAAAGTTCTGTTTGAAGCCTCTTTGTTAGTGAAGAAGATAAAACAAACACTTGAGATTTTGTGCCTAGCACTGGAGTTTTAGGTGAGATACCCAAAGCATTCTATTTTGCTAATGGAATGGATCGTTAGAGAACGAGCTTTTCTTTCTCCTTTTCCCAACAACTAACCCAAAAACCCAAGCAATTAAACCCCTAGCACCATTTCGCCAATGATGTTCTCGAATATTTCTGTCTTTATACTATTAATAGCAACCATCTACCTGCTCACTGTCTATGGATTATTAAAATTAGCCGAGCTAGTAGATAAATCAAGTTCTGAATCTTCTAGGGATGTCAGAAAAGTGTGAGGAGATACTGCGTGGATAGTAAAATTGTACTATCTAAGTTATATCCCTTCTGAAGATTTAAGAGTCATCTCAATTCTTGATGACTCTAGCAAATGGATTTTTTCTACTTCGGGATAAAAACCCAACCATCGTTGGGAAAGTCCCGCAAATTGCTTAGCAGAACCAGTAACACAGAAGCGAGTAGGAGAGGGTAGTCGATCGTTTTTTAAGCTCATCAATCCTAATTCTCTTTCCGCAGCAATAGCGATCGATTCTGCTGGATCGATAATATTGACTGAAGGAGATAGAATAGAGCGTAATACGGGTTCTAAATGTCGATAGTGAGTACAACCATAAATTAAAGTATCAATTCCCTTGAGCAAGAGGGGATATAAATATTCTTGAGCTACTTCCTTAGTATAAACAGATTCAATCTGATTCCCTTCAATTAAAGGAACAAATTCTGGGCAGCCTACTTGCCAAACTTGGGCAGTAGAATCAATTTCCTGAATAGCTTGAGCGTAAGCATTACTCTTTACGGTAGCAGGAGTAGCAATCACCCCAATCTTTTTTCCTTGTTTAACCGCAGTCCGCGCTCCTGGAAGAATTAATCCTAAAATAGGTAAATCATATTCCGCTCTTACTGTTTCTAGAGCAAGAGCAGAGCTAGTATTACAAGCCATGATCACCATCTTTACTCTCTGATTGGAAAGCCAATCAATAATTTCGCGGACAAACTGAAGAATTGTCTCTGGCGATCGAGTACCATAAGGAAGCCTAGCTGTATCAGCGAAATAAAGGATTGACTCTTGAGGCATTTGTCGGTGAATTGCCTTGAGGACAGTTAGTCCACCAACACCACTATCAAACAAAGCAATAGGCAGATTTTGAGTTTTTATCATTGATTATATTAAAGAATAGATTTCCTTAAAGCTACTAATGACATTTAAATCGATTAGTATCATAGCAGTAAGAATTGAAGTATATATACTTATAATCCTTTCTGCTTAATATACTGAACGATTCCTCGAATAATAGCATCTGCCATTTGGCTGCGATGAGTAGGATCTTTTAGTCTAGGAGCATCTTCTGCACCAGTCACAAACCCAACTTCTACGAGTACTGCTGGCATAGAAGAATGTCTCAGCACATAAAATCTTGCTCTACGGATATTTCTATTCTTAATATTTATGCTATTTAAAATACTCCAATGGATAACTTCTGCCAAGCGACGACCATCTTGATAGTAGTAAGTCTCTAATCCATTAACATCAGGACGACTCATGTTAATTGCATTGGCGTGGATACTCACAAATAAACTAGCATCAGTTTTATTAGCAAACTCAGTACGTCCTTTAAGACTGACAAAGTAATCGCTATCTCTAGTCATCCTGACTTCTATACCTTGCTTTCTCAATCCCTCCGCTACGTCAAGAGATATAGGTAAAACTATGTCTTTTTCTCTTAATCCACCAATACCAACTGTGCCTGGATCTTGACCTCCATGACCAGGATCGATAATTACTAAAGGTTTACTACGAGGAACAGGACGAGATGGTAAGGGTTTGGATAAGGTGCGATTTTCTGGTTGAGGAACTTGGATAGTTAGAGGTCGATTGGAGGGAGAAAGCAAAGGATTATCCCTCATCGGTGGAGGAGTTAGACCTCTTTGTATCGGCAGAGCAAATAATTGATTTGCTGCTGTAGTTGTTTTTCCTAAACGAACACCCAGCCTAGTCTGAATAGTAATTAATACAGAAGAATCTTTTTCCAATACTCTAATTTCAGAAATAGGACTTCTAGCATTTAACTGTGGTCCTGTAAACGAATCGGCAGCAGCCAGTTGAGCATTGGGGATAGTAATTTGGTAAGTACCAGTGCTGATTTGTTCTGCTTGAGCAGCAACTGGATGATTAGCACCAATAAGCAGTTGAGTATCGTTTTCTGCTATGGCTATTTTTTCGACAGTTATCTTGTTTCGAGTTACTCTATTTTCAGAATCAGAAGAAGTAGAAGTAGGAATATTTCTATTTCTAGAGGCAGCAATACCAGCAGAGGATACTTTAGGAACTAATACTAGTCCTCTGATTCGACTAAAACTAGCATTCCAATCGGGACTATCAGGATCAACTTTAAGAGTCATCCTAGCTTGAGTAGAAGAAGTTTGGGTAAATTCAATTTGATTGACCCCATACTGCTCCACTGATACTGTTTTAGAAGCCAAATCGGCAGGAAGAGTAACTCCTTTTAGCTCAAAATCTATAGTTTCGCGATCGCTACTTCTTCGAGCAGTAAGTCGATTTTCTCTATCACCATCAATACCAATAAAAAATCCGTTACGAGTTGGTTTTACGTAAGGAGAACTGGCAGCAAGAGAACTTTGAGCAGGAAGATTAGTATCTTTAGACTCAGGCTCTGAAGGTACTGTATCGACAATTCTAACTCGATCGAAGGAACTTACTCTAGGAATAGGTTTTAAATCTGAGGAGGGTTGAGACTCGATGGTAATAATTTGCGGTTCTCTTTCCTGATTGTCAGAGTTTAGTCTGGCACGAGAACTAGAAATTCTCTCTATTCGAGGACTAGGTAGATTAACTGTCCATTGATTAGAAGATGTTCCCTTAAACTCAACCTGTTGGGGATCTAGAGTGTATCCAGGAGATAACTCTACCACAATTCGAGCAGTTTGTTCGTCAAACTGTCCCACGCGCAGGCTTCTAATTCTACCAGTATAATTTTCTTTGACAGTCTCCTGACCTAGACTGATACCTGGTAAATCGATTACTAAACGGGTAGGACTAGCCAATAATTGAGCTTTTGGCTGTACACTTTCATCCGTAATAAAGACTAAACGGTTTTCTCTTAACTCAAATTGCCAAGATAATAATTTACCTGCTTCTGCGGGGGAACAAAAGAGGAAAATGCTGAAAAAACTTAGTAGTATCCACTTAAATCTCACGAGTTGTAGCTCCTCACAAAAAGTATGCACCCGACCCAAAATTATTCCTAGTCTAACCGCTTTGAAATTTTATGATATCGATTTATCAATCTTATTTCACAGGGACGAATATAAAGTAAATTAAGTTTCACAATCATCAAAGAAATAGGAGGAAACAATTAGGTAGAGTAAATAAAACCCCTTAAGTAGAGAAAATATACGAAATTTTGCCTAATTGAGGGGTTGTCATGGTAATTGAATTTTGTCTATCAGTTTTTATTGATTTTACTTAAGAATCTTCTTTTAAGGGTTCTGTACTAGCTCCCTCTAAAGAAGAACTTGTAACTGGTTGTAAGGTAGTTTCAGGTTCTTTGAATACTAAACGAAGTAAAGGTGGTGCAACAAAAGTAGTTACAATAACCATCATAATAATTGCTGCTTCTGTAGCTTCAGAAAGCGCGCCACTCGCTGAACCTACCCCAGCAAAAACAAGACCTACTTCACCTCGGGGAATCATACCCACACCAATAGCTAGTTTATTAAGATTAGCTTGACCAAAAACGGTAAACCCAGTAATTACTTTACCCAGAATAGCAACAACAATTAAAAATGTGGCAATAATTAATCCTTCACGATTACTAGGTACAGTCGGATTCAGAACACTCACATCAGTTTTGGCACCAACACAGACAAAGAAAATAGGTACCAGAAAATCCGCAAGGGGAATTACTTGTTCTTCTAATTCTTTGCGTTTTTCTGTTTCTGCTAACACCAAACCAGCAGCAAAAGCTCCCAAAATAGCTTCTAGTTGAATTGCTGTAGCAATGTAAGAAATAGCAAAAGCAAAAATAAGCGCAGTTAACAATACTTGACCACGAGTTTTCATTTCGTTAACTAATCCTACGAAATATGGACTAATGAAACGACCAATGACAATCGAGCCAATTAGAAAAGCTCCTGCACTAACAATTAAGAAAATTACATTAGTAATTTGAATTTCTCCAGTTTTAACCAAACTAGCAACTACTGCGAGAACAACGATACCCAAAACATCATCTAGTACAGCAGCACCAATAATTATTTGACCTTCTTTAGAACTTAGTTGTCCTAATTCTGCTAATACTTTAGCTGTAATCCCAATACTAGTTGCTGTCAAAGCTGCTCCGGCAAAAACAGCAGGAATAACAGGAACACCAAATAGGTAAACTAAACCTGCCGTACCAGTAGCAAAAGGAGCGATAACCCCTACCACTGCTACTATTGCTGCTAGAGGTCCAACCCGAATTAATTCTTTCAGGTCTGATTCTAAACCAATTTCAAACAGAAGAATAATTACGCCTAATTCTGATAAAAGAGAAATTACTTCACTTTGAGCAGCAAAAATATTAGAGGAGGCTTCAGTTGTTAAACCTGCCGTACTTTGTAGAAAAGTAATAATTAGAGAATCTTCTGCTGTACAACCAGCTTCAGGAAAAACCAATAACTTGAAAGCAGAAACTCCAACTAGAACTCCTCCTACTAGTTCACCGAGAACGGGAGGAAGATTAATCCGAGAGCAAATTTCTCCTCCTAGTTTACTAGCAAAATGGATTATTACTAAACTAAGCAGGACTCCAGCTAAAACCAAGGAACCACTTTCTGCTTCTGAGTTTTCTGCTGTTGCTAAGAGATGGAAGTCAGTTAAAAAAGATAATGAAGAAAAAAAGTTCATTGAAGAAATTGTAATGTTTATACTGTCGGCAACAAAACGTACTTATTACAATTTACTAGGTTCGTCGCGAAAAAATGTCTTTTTGCTTTTGTAAGATCACAGCTAAAAGTAAATAAGCTATGATATGACCCCCTAAAATTCCCCAATTTAAGCCGAGATTTGACCAAGTTGATTCATATACTGGAGTTGGTTGAAAAATTAATTCGCTACCAGGTATATTTGATTCCATACTATTAATGTTAACTAGAGAACCATAAGCACCCATTGACCAACGACTGAGCATCAACCAGGAAAGTTTACTCGACCAACCATCTAATTCAAATAAAACTCCTGAAAAGATAATTTGTGGAATCATAATTAAAGGAAGAATGCCATTACCTTCATTTTCTGTTTTAATGTAGGCAGATAGCATTAAACTAAGACTAGTACTGGCAAGCAAAGTCAAAAAAGTAGTTACGGCAAAACCAATAGACCAAGGAATTAAGTTGGAAGTAGGGGGATCGAAATTCCATAGGACAGCAGCCGTAATAAGAATAGTTTGCACTAAGGCTATAGAACCACGAACGGAAACTTTGGATAGGATATAAGGAAACAAACCTAGATTAAGTAAACGTTCTCGAAAATAAATAGCGGATTCTTTGACAATTTCTCGAATGGAATTAGATAATCCTACCCAAATGGAAATACAACTAAAAATAAATAGTAGTCTTAGAGCTAGAGAAGCTTGGGCAAGAGTAGGAGGAGAAACTTTAACTAGGGGATTTTCATCTTGTAGACATAATGCCGTTAAAATAATAGTAATTGGTCCGGCAATTAAACAAAGAATTAAACTATAACGATCGCGCTCAATTAAAGTCCAATAACGCCGACTGAGTAAAAAAAGTTGTTTCCAGAGAGAAATTCCTGTATGGATAGAAGTATCGCCAGATTGTTGTTGATTTTTGCCAGGACTAAGGGAGGTTTTAATGTATGAATAGTATTCAGTGGAATTGAGATATCGCGTAGCCCATTGTCCTACATGAAGACTAATTTCTTCTTTTTGTTTTCCTTGATTGAGCTTAATGTAAATATCGGCAAAGTATTTAAAGTCTTTAGAAGGCATTTCAAAAAAGCCAAAAGCTTCTTGGGGAGGACCAAAATAGCATAACTTTCCTCCTAAACCTAAAAATGCCAGACGATCGCACACTTCCAAATTACCCGTAGCATGGGTAACCAGTACTATAGTACGACCTTGATCTGCTAACTCTCTGAGCAATTGCATAACTTCTTTATCTAAACCAGGATCTAGACCAGAAGTAGGCTCATCGAGAAAGAAGAGTTTAGGATCGGCAAGTAACTCTACGCCAATACTCACTCTTTTTCTCTGTCCTCCACTGAGATTGCGGACTAGATTATGTTTAACATGAGTAAGTTTAATTTGTTCTAAAGTAGAGTCAACTAATCTCTTAATATTAGCATCAGGAGGTAGACGTAGTTGACAAGTATAAGTGAGTACTTCCTGAACAGTTAAATTGCGGTGAATAATATCATCTTGAGGTACGTAGCCAATTTGCGATCGATAAACTGCCCAATTTTGTCTTAAGTCATCTCCATTGAGATAAACATGACCAGAATTAGTCGGAGCAATACCTAGTAAACATTTCATAAGGGTAGATTTACCTGCTCCGCTACCTCCGACTAAAGCCACTAATTGTCCTGGCTCAATTACTAGGGATATATCATTAAGAATGGTTTTTTCTCTTCCTAGCTTATCTTTAACTTTTCTGATTAGCCTATGGGCATCAATACGAATTTGGTTATTGAGGTTGTTTAATTCGATCTCTTCCCCTGTATAAAGCAAGGAAAAAGGGCCGATTTGAATGAGATCGTTTTCTTCTAATAGACTGCGTTTGTCTAGCCGTTTACCATTAATAAAAGTACCATTACTACTGTGGTCGTGAAGTATATGTCCCCCCTTGGTATCAGGATAAATAGTAGCGTGGAGACGAGATACCGTAGGCGCATCTAATTTCATTGAAGAGTAGTACCCTGGACGAGGAGCCCTACCTAGCTCGACGGGCCACTCCTTAAGACCACTCAGAACTAAGCGACGTTTACTTGGTATAGTAACGTGAGTACCACTTGGATTATAGTAGGTTAGGGTAATGCGATAACTAGGGTCTTGACCAATCTGAAGCTGAACATTATTTTTGAGCAAGTAGCCTTCAGAAATAGTAATCCGTTTTTGATTGATAAAAATGCCGTTTCTGCTCTGGTTGCGACGATCCCCGTCATAAATTCGATAATCTTTGCCTTCTCGATAAATAATTGCTTGTTTCCGTGATAAGATTGTCCATCCCTGTTCTGGTATATTGATGTCAGACCAATTAGGATCTCTGCCTAAATGATGAACATCCCCACTAAGATATAATCGTAAAATTTGACCTTGATTATCTAATTCTATATACGGTTGAGTATTAACAACAGTCTGTTCAGAAAAACTACCATTCATGGCATTGCAAATAAATTTTAGCGATCGCTTCAAGCTGAATTGGCTGCAATAAATATATTACAGCTAACTAGATTTTTTTATACTTTGATTTCCCTTTTGATTAATTAGTATAATTCCTTCTTAGAATACTAAATCTTAACTATTTAAGTTGAATTTTCTGGGGCTGAATCTATTTGCACCTATACTAATTATTGAGGGGATAAAAAACTATTAAAACTACCTAGAAAAATACCTAGAGCAAAAAACAACTAAAGTTACTCAGGTATTACGGCTTTTTTTAAGAATACTAAATCTCAACAAAAATAAGCCGAAATTTAAGCTAGATTAGCTTTATGGTCCAAAACGCAAAAATAGCATACCTAAATAGATATTGCATAAATAGAGGTGTGTGTTGAGAGCAAGGTTTATGTAGGGAGTTTGAAGCCTATGTCTAATTCCGCAGTTAATAACAATGAGATACCCTTTGGGACTACGATTGACAATCGTTACCTAATTCAGAAAGTTTTAGGACAAGGGGGATTAGGTAGAACCTATCTTGCTTTTGATACTCACCGTTTCAATGAACCTTGCGTTCTCAAAGAATTTGCTCCTTTAGGTTCTGGACAATATGACTTAAGTAAATCTAGAGATTTATTTAAAAGAGAAGCGAAAATACTCCATCAAATTACCCATCCTCAAATTCCCAAGTTTTTAGCTTGTTTTGAAGGGAAAGGAAGACTATTTTTAGTTCAAGAATATGTTAAAGGTAAAACTTATTCCCAGATACTACAAGAGCGTCAGCAACAAGGTCAAGTTTTTGCGGAAACAGAAGTGGTAAGGTGGCTAATGAATATGCTGCCAATTCTGACTTATATTCATCAAAGAGGTATTATTCATCGAGACATTTCTCCTGACAATATCATGCAGCCTCAAGGAGAAGAACTACCTGTCTTAATTGATTTTGGGGTAGGTAAGTTGATGAATCTCCCTTACGCAGATAAAGGAAATCAATCCGGTAGTCATTATCATTCTTTTGTGGGAAAAATGTCTTTTGTGGGGAAAATCGGCTATGCACCCAGAGAACAAATCAGCATGGGACGATGTTCTGAAAATAGTGATTTGTATGCCTTGGGAGTTACTGCTCTAGTATTGCTAACTGGAAAAATGCCCACTCTACTCCTAGATTACTACACTTTAGAATGGCAGTGGCATAAATATGTACAAATCAGTCCTGGTTTGGCTCAAATTCTCGATAAAATGACTGAAGACATACCTATGGAACGCTATCAATCTGCTCAGGAAGTAATTGATAGTTTAAGAGAACTTGAATCAAATCAAGAAATTACTTTAACTCCTGAGTTAACTTCCCATATCACTGATTCTCACTTCTATCAGAAAGTTGCTGCATTTCCTGGGGAAGATGAAACCCATCAAGAAGATTATAATTATGTTTCTTCTGTGGATGAAGAGGCTACTATCGCTTATGGGACTAATTCTGGATTTGCGGATATGCCTTCTCAACCACAAGAAAGACAACCATGGGCAGAACCTCCTACAAACAATTCTTCTTCCAGCAAGTCTAGACAATTTAGATCTTCTCAAGGAATAGAAGATACAATTCCTGTTAATTCTTCTGCCTCTTCTCATTCTCAATCCACATCTCGTTCCCAGAAAAAGCCAGTTCGATCGCGGATTAAACCTAATCCATCTCCTCAACAGCATAATCAATCAAATAGCTCTATAGATAAAGGGGCTTTGCTTGGCTCTATGGCTAACATTTCCAGACAAGACATGGATACAAAGTTTATCAAACTCTGTCAACAAGAGTTAGCTTACATTATAGGACCGATGGCAAATTTGATTGTGGAAGAAATCTTAGTTCAATACAATCCTTCTTCTGCTGAAGAATTAGTAAATGCTCTTGCCGAACAAATCCCTGATACCCACAAAGCGATTCAGTTCAAACGGAAATTATTGTCGTAAGTTTTGTTTTAGAGAGCAGAAAGGACGTTCCAGGGAACGCCCGTACAGAAGAATATTAATCTCGATTCATTTTTTTGACTTGGCTAATTCTATTCATAGCCATTGCCAAACTTAATTTCATCCGTTTAAAAGCTTCCGCTAAATTACCAATTTCATCATTAGCAGTTGGCTCAAATTCTGCATCCATATAACCAGTACTAACTTCTTCTGCCACTCGCGCTATTTTTTTGAGAGGACTAATAACATTCTGATTGAGTAAATAATTTACTAACCAAATAATAAAAGCAAAAATGACTGACACAACTGCCATAATAATTACAAAAGATTGATTCGCCTGAGTTACTACTTTTTCTGCGGGAACAGAGATCATTTGCGCTCCTACAATTTCATTGAGTCTCCAACCCATGCCATTGACAGAACCATAACGCTCGATCATGCTTTTAGGAGCAACATCAGGAGTACTGTGACACTCTAAACAGCTTTCTTTCGTAATTTTAATAGGACGGGCGATATAAAAAAGTTTTCCCCCTGGAGCATTGTAGAATCCTCTTTTTTCTTTGATTTGTTCTTGAGCAATAAATTTTTCTACTAATGTTGTCTCAAAAGCATTGGCTTTATCTCTGAGATTACTAGGATTGAGAGTGGCTTCTTTGTAGAAAAAATTGCGGTAATCGGCATCTTTTTGCCGTAAACCTTCAAAAACTTCTCTAGCTGAATAGGCAGGAATAGTTTCGGGGAGAAATACAGAATCAATTTGATCGATTAATTCTGGTTTGACTTGGGTGTCGGTGTAGTCTCGCACCGAATTCATCGTTTCCATTAAAATTAATGCTTTACTGGCGATTTGATTTTCTGTATCCTTTGTAAGGACAAAATTTAAAGCTGTGCCAATTAAACCTAATCCCAAGATTAAAATTAGTAGGAGAAAAACTGTAAATTTTTGTCTTAATTTCCAATTCTTAAACATAATTTTTCAACATAAGCTATTAATTATATTCTCTTATTCTTAGATCATAGAATTTTCCTGAGAGACTATTTGTTAAACAAAAATTAAATGCTGATGTAGTAGCGCGTCTAGGCTAAAATGCTGGGTTCAAAATCTCTAAAAGATAATATTAACCGTGAGCGAGACGCTCACACTACCCAACAAAATTGAATCAGCAATTCTCATTTTGGCGATCGCGCTCTGGAATTGGCGATGGTGAAATAGAAATAGCGATCGCTTCGGGGCAGTATTCGATTAAATTATAAAGATAGGTCAGTAGATTCTGTACTACATGAAGAAAAAAG
>JASJDI010000229.1 GCA_030065155.1 Xenococcaceae cyanobacterium MO_188.B29 | reverse complement strand
GCGTCTAGTTTGAAACCAGTAGTTTTTTAGATAACTTTTTTAGGGAGTCGGGAGTCGGGAGTCGGGAGTAGGAAATAAAAATTGCTTCTTTAAAAAACTCCAGTTCTCTATATGGACGCGGTTTAGTCATAAATTCTTTTGCCAATTGGCGAGACTTAGAGCGATTACCACGAGGACTAGAATCCAGATGCAAAATATTTGTCATGTTAGGTAACTCAAAATTTTATTCACCATCTTGACGGTAAACTACTTACTTACTAAAGTAAAGTAGGTACAAAATAGTAACTAAGTTACCTTGAAGAAACAAAAAATACTTACGCCAGAGCCAAAGTGCAATCCACTGGCAACATTGCTGAGTCAGTTATCAGGACAATGGACACTCTATATTTTGTGTATTTTGGCTGAAAACGGTTCACTGCGTTTTGGGAAACTGAGAGGCAAAGTTGAGGGAATTTCAACCAAAGTTCTCACAGAACGCTTAAAAATGCTTGAAGCAAACGGCATTATTCATCGTCACCATGAACCGACAATTCCCCCCAAAGTTACCTATAGTTTGACCGATCGCGGAAAAGAGCTATCAGGAGTACTCGATAATTTATGTGAACTTGCTTCTCGGTGGTATGACACTGAAGCAACCAATGATTGATAATAATTATTAATTTCACGTAAGTACTCAAAAACGGAAAGTAGTCCTGATAGTACCTACATAAATGGTGTCATTATCTTCGATATGCCCTGGATTAGTGACAAAGAAAAAGCCAGGGGTAATTGAAATATTGTCATTAACTTTAAAACGATAGAAAAATTCAAAATGGAGGGAAGTGGCTTCATCTTCTCTTCCAAACTGTTCAGGACTTCCTGGTGGTCTAGGACTGCCATTATTTGTCCGTGGATTTGAGCGAGGGTCGTTATCAGTCACGAGAACTGGCTCTTCTTGTCTGATTACCTGTTCAAAAAAAGGTACATCTTGACCTCTGCTAGTTGGTCCAGCATCAACCAACTTAGGTGGCATCCCAAACAGAAAAGCAAATAAGTCTCCTTCACGACCAAAAGGATCGCTCAGACCTAGAGAAAACATATAAGTTAACGTATTACCAAAAGGTTTTTTGCCTGCCACCCCTTGGGTATCTCCTGCAAACTCAGGAATCTCTTGCAAAAAGTTAGTAAAAGTATAAGCTGTCCAACTCGAAAAAGTTAGTTGATCGGTTACACGCCATTGTAAACTTCCACCCACAGCATTAGTTTGAGCAGGAAAATCTCCAAGTTCCAAACCAGAACCAGGATTAGCAGAAGGATTGGGTAGTCTTCCTCCTGACCATAGACCAGTAGTTTCAGCATTGACACTGCCTGTAAATGTGCCTATAACTCCGTCACTATTGTAGGAGTTAACATAACTTATTCCTGTCACAATATCTTCTGTAGGCTGTAGCAATAACTGTAAACCTAAAGTGCTATGATCTGAGCCGAAAAATCCTTGGTTTGGGTTGCCACTATCTCTTGTACCATAGGCAAACTGTAAGCGTACTGGCTCAGATATTGCCCAATCAAAACCAACTCCAGCATCCATTGCTCCACCAATCCTAAAAATGGGATTGAGTTGTCCAAAACGAGAAACTGCTCCTCGTCCAATATCAAAGTAAGGAGAGTTAGCGGTAAGGACATTACTTAAAGCAAAGCCAAAGCTAGAAGCATAAAAGACAACTTTGTCGTCAAAAGCAGGAAAACGATATTCTAGGGTATCTAGCACAATATCATTGTCTAAATCAGCTTGGTAAGACAGACGAGCCATGTAAGTATTTAGCGATCGAGGATTAGTAAAACCTCCACCACTACCAGCTTCTCCAGATTCTCCGAAACCAAAATTGCCACTGGTTAAAAATATTCTGAGTCGGTCTTTGCCAGTAAAAGAGGTCTGTAATCCTAAACGAGTTAAATTAGCAAAAGTCGTATTAGTTTCTGGATCTCTGGTGTCTAAACAGTCAACTACGTCAGTATTGAACTCATTTGGTTGTGGTATGTAGGTACATCCCCCAGGAGGATTACCACCAAAGGCATCAGCTAGAGCAAAGATCACTTCTCCATTAAGGATAGTAGTAGTAGAAAATTGATGATCTTCTAAGAAAGCCACTCTTCCTTCTAGATTATCTACTCTGCTAGCAATCATTGCTAGTTCAGCTTCAAATTCTTGAGTTAATCGGCGTAAAGTGGCTAAATCTTCTTGCACCACTGCTTCTGAATCGGCAATTAACCTTTCTATCTGCTGCAAACAGGAATTTAACCCCGCAGCAAACTCATAACGAGTAATGGCTTTGTTACCTTGATAAGTTTGATTGGGAAAACCGACAATGCAACCATATCGCTCGACCAGACTTCTTAATGCTTCATAAGCCCAGTCTCCTGGTTGTACATCTCGCAACTGAGAAACATTAGTTACTTGCTCGATCGCATTTTCTGGGAAAATAACCAGATCCAATCCTTCTGTACTAGTTTGATAATCAGAAAATTCTTCAGGGATTAATTCAGCTATTACTTTGGTTGGAATAATTAAAGTTCCTAAAGATAAAACAGACAAACATGTTGATAAATATGTTCTTTTCATTGCTTTTTCCCACACCGAAATTAAAATCAAAGGGTATCTTATCTGGATAGCCCATCAGTAAGCAAGACAATAAATAAAGTGTCTCAACTAAAAGTTAAGAAACTTTAAATTTCGATTAAAAACGGAAAGTAGTGCGAATAGTAGCTACGTAAAGAGTATCGTTATCTTCAATATGACCTGGATTGGTCACAAAGAAAAAGCCAGGAGTAATCCAAATATTGTCATTCACTTTAAAACGGTAGAAAAATTCAAAATGTAAAGAGGTAGCTTCGTCTTCTTCTCCAACTCTTCTAGGCAAGTCACCTGTAGCGACTAATCCGTCTGCTCCTCCTGCTGCATCAATTTCTCCTACCGTATCTAAATTAGGGTTATTGTCTGTTACTACAGTATCTGGTTCATTATTAATGACCTGTTCAAAGAAAGGTACTGGTGTACCTGGTGTTTCTGGTCCTGCATCAACTAATTTGGGTGGCATACCGAAAATAACACCAAATAAATCGCCTTCTCTGCCAAAGGGATCGCTAAGACCCAAAGAAACTGAAAAAGTTGCTGTATTAGCAAATGGCTTTTTGCCAGCAGAAGCTCCAATTCCATTGTCAGCAGGATTTCCAAACTGAAAAGAATTGGAAAAATCAGGAAGTTCGTTGAGGAAATTAGTAAAAGTGTAACCGCCCCAGAAAGCCAAGTTTAGCTTTTCTGTAATGTTCCATTGAAAGCTTCCACCTACAGCATTAATTTGGGCTGGTTGATCTCCCAAGGGAAATCGACAACAGTCGGCAAATACAGAATTACCTGCGCCTTCTGGTGCAGGAATAGAAGCATCAGACCATAAACCCCCTGTTTCTGCGTTGACGCTGCCTGTGAATGTTCCCAAGCTACCATCGCTGGAGTAGGCATTGACGTAGTGTATTCCCGTCACAATAGTATCAGTGGGTTGTACTAAAAACTGTACTCCTAAAGCACTATGATCTGAACCGAAGAAACCTTCTTCTGGATCGCCACTATCTCTTGTGCCGTAAGCAACTTGCAAACGTACTGGATCGGCGATCTCCCAATCAAATCCGACTCCAGCATCCATTGGTCCACCAATGCGTAAAATGGGATTGAGTTGTCCAAAACGAGAAACTGCCCCTCGTCCAATATCAAAGTAAGGAGAGTTAGCAGTGAGGACATTACTCAAGGCAAAGCCAAAGGTAGAAGCATAGAAAACTACTCGATCGTTAAAAGCAGGAAAGCGATATTCCAAAATATCGAGAAAGACATCATTATCTAAATCAGCTTGATAACTTAAACGAGCCATGTAGGTATTAAGGGATTCGGGATTGGTAAAACCTCCATCAGCAAAATTGCCCGTAGTTAAAAATGCCCGCAAACGATCTTTGCCATTAAAAGAGGTTTGCAATCCCAAACGAGTAAAGTTAGTGAAAACAGTGTTTGTTTCTGAATCATCTCGATTAACACAGTCAGCCCCCAGATTATCGCCAGGAGCTTGAGCATCGACAATCCTACATCCGCCAGGAGGGTCGCCACCGAAGGCATCAGCTAGAGCAAAGATCACTTCTCCATTAAGGATAGTAGTAGTAGAAAATTGATGATCTTCTAAGAAAGCCACTCGCCCTTCTAGATTGTCTACTCTTCCAGCAATGATTGCTAGTTCAGCTTCAAATTCCTGAGTCAATCTGCGTAAGGTTTCTAAATCTTCTTGCACCACTGCTTCTGAATCGGCAATTAACCTTTCTATCTGTTGTAGACAAGAATTTAACCCCGCAGCAAACTCATAGCGAGTAATGGCTTGATTACCTTGATAAGTTCGATCGGGAAAACCGACAATGCAACCATATCGCTCGACCAGACTTCTTAATGCTTCATAGGCCCAGTCTCCTGGTTGTACATCTCTTAATCGATCGACATTGGTAGACTGTGCCAAATAATTATTGACCGAGAGGGATGCCGAGGTCTCCTCAGCATATCCAATCGAGGTGTTAACAGAAGTTATTTTATCTAGACTTTCGGCTGTAGTTCGATAATTGAGTAATTCTGTTTCCGCTAACGTTACTGGTAAGTTAGTTTTTTCTGGTGATTTTTTAGCAATTTTAGGTGGCTCTTGATTTATGCTTTGAGGTATAAATAATTTATTTGTTTGTTTAGCATTAGCTATTTCAGTTAAAGCTTTTTCAAGATTAATTTGCTTGGTAACTGAGTTTTTAAAGCTTACTTGGGACAATAAGGAAAAATTATTTTCATTTTTGAAGTTTGTTTGCGAAAATAACTCAGGATTTCCATTTAGAGGACGATCGACTAAATTTATTTCTGATTTTAAAAGATTAAATTCGTTACTTAAAGACTCTGCTTGAGCGACAGATGTATCATACAAAAATGGAACAAGCCCAAATAATAAATATGTAACTTTTAACATGACTTCTCTTTCACACCTAGAAATAGCATATTATTAGATAAGTAATTTATACTACGCTTGTCTAGTTGGAAATACTTATTTTTGATAAATCTTTACTTACGACTGAGGATCTAGAGTTGTAGTTACTTAAAATATAGTCAATGCTGCTTTCTCTATGCTCAAATACCCATTAAAAAAAGCAAATTATCCTAAGCAGATCAGAGCCATTTTTGGATAAGTATGTTGATTATCTAGGATTTGCCAGCTTTATTTTGGTTCATCTTACAGGTATTTATACGCATGAGATCCACGACAAACTAGACTAGACTGAAAAGTCCATAGTTGAATTATGTCTTATTTTTATACAGCATAAACTATCCTTATGAATTACTCTATTAGTAAACACTACGATTTTTGATTAGATATTAGTTTGTTTACCGTCTTACTAGAGGGAAAATCAATGGCAAGCAGAAATGATTCGGGTTGGTCAAAATTGCAAATATCGGAATACTTTATGTTGCTTGCCTTGACTTCCATTGGCATCTATTTATTATCTAGAGAAAATAATTTAATTATTGAACTACACAATAAAGTCGGCGAACTACCTTTTCTGTTGATATCTTTGACTGCAACAGTAGTATTTTGTTTGTGGATAATTCCTTATAGTACCGATTTAATGACTAATTCTGCTGCTGGATTAACTGAACAATTCTGTGGCGTAAAACAGCGTACTCTTGTTATTAACTCTACTACTAATTTGCCCGAATTATTCCTGATGTTTATTTCCTTAGGTCTAGGAAGATTAGGAGGAGTGGCTACTCCTCTTGGTTCAAATTTTGCCAATATATATTTAATGTTTGCTTTTGCTCCAATTATTGTAATTACTAAATGGCTATTATTAGGTAATTTTTCTCAGATTCAAGATTTTTTTAGACTGCTCAATCAAGAAAAAAATCTGGTAATTTGGCATTTGACAATATCGTTTATAATGTTTTTATTTTCGAGTTTTGCCTGTTGGTCGATTACTGGTATATTTCCATTTATTACCTTGCCAAATAATACCTCAATAAAGACAAATCATTTCCTATTAATAGGAGCATTTATTAGTTTGACTGGTGTTTTATTTTATTTCTTTTTTGAGCAAAAGTTAAAGCAAGAGCGTCCAGAAATTTTTGAAGATATAGAAGACGAAGATTTTATTCCTAGTTGGATTAGATTTTTTTTAGGAACCATAGGAGTTATTTTATCTTGCTATATTATGAATTTATTTTTTATAGCCTGTACTCAACTTTATAAACCATTATTAAAATCATTTTTTGGCACAGCGATTTTTGCTTATCTACACTATTTTATTGGTAGCTTTATTTCCTCTCTTCCTGAAACAACTGTAGCAGTAGAAAACTATGAACGGCTAACTTCTTCCGATCTTAATACTGCTTTAGCTGCTGCTAGTGTTTCTAATATGAGTAATCTAGCGATCGCTTTTTTGGGAAGTATTTTAGCCAGTCCATTCGTATTATTTGGTTTTGTTTCAAAATTGTAAAGACTAGAAAATTCAAGCTAATGCTTAATAGTTGATAGTTGACTGAGATTTACTTCATCTAACAGAGAATTAGTATACTTGAAATTTTGAGGCATAATTATTATGCTGATCGGTAATTAAACTTGCAATGAACTTAAACTGCATTTTATTAAATTAGAAAATAAACTATCGTACTTATCTCAGTCTTCGTATCAATCTCGATAAGCAAATTAATTGCCTAATAGCTTATGTCTCAAGCTTCCTCTATTCTGTTATTAGTATCTTTGACTAATGTCTTAATTATTCCTTTATCTGCATTAGCCCAAATCACAGTTGACGGTACGACTTCAACAACCCTAACTACTACTGATACAGGGATTCAGATTGATGATGGTAATCAAGTAGAAGGAAATCTATTTCATAGTTTTAAAGATTTTTCTATTGCTACAGGAAGAGAAGCCCATTTTAATAATGCCAATGATATAGTGAATATTTTTTCTCGCGTTACAGGAGGAAATATTTCTAATATTGACGGTTTGATTCGTGCTAATGGAACAGCTAATTTATTTTTAATTAATCCTGCGGGGATTATCTTTGGAGAAAATGCCAGGTTAGATGTCAATGGTTCATTTTTTGCCACCAGTGCAGATAGTGTTTTGTTTGAGAATGATTTTGAATTTAGTGCCGTAAATCCTGATGCACCACCATTACTAACTATAGATATTCCGATTGGTTTGAGGTTTCGAGATAATCCAGGGGATATCACGGTTAGAGGCACGGGCAATGGTGCAAGATTGACTGATAGTGAGGTAATCGATACTCAAGAAGCTTTACGAGTAGATTCAGACAAGACAATTAGTTTAATTGGCGGAAATCTGCTCTTTGAGGATGCAACTGTCAAAACCGCAGGAGGAAGAATTGAATTAGGAAGTGTGGCAGAAGGAGAAGTCAATCTGGTTGAAGTAGCTGATGGTTTTACTATTGATTATTCAGGAGTAGAAACTTTTAGAGATATATCTTTATCAGGAAGGAGTGTAATTGATGCTAGTGGATTAGGTGGTGGAGATATTCAAGTAGCAGGAAGAAATATATCCATTACTGGTGTTTCAGGATTTACCACTTTTACTTTAGGTTCAAAACCAGGAGGAGATATTAATATTTTGGCTACAGAATCTCTGACAATAAGTGGAGTAGAAAACGAACTAAATTTTGTAAGTGCTATTTCTAATCGAATTTTCCCCAAGGGTACAGCAGAGGCAGGAGATATTACTATTGAAACAGGCAGTTTGCGTTTAGGCGATCGCAGTTTAATTGCTACTACTTCTCTTGGACAAGGTGATGCAGGAGATATCAATATTAATGCTCGTGAAAGTATCTCTTTAGCAAGTCAAGGAAATCTTAGTGCGATTATATCTAATCTTGCTGAAGGCGCGATCGGTAATGGTGGAGATATTACTATAAATACGCCCTCTTTAAATCTTAGTAATGGAGCTTTTATTAGTTCTAATACTTCAGGAGTTGGGAATGGAGGTAATATCAATATAGATGCTAATTCTTTTTCTTTAATCAATGGTTCATTCTTGAATGCCAATACACGAGCAGAAGGGAATGCAGGTAATACAAGTATTAACGCAGTCAATATCTCTATAGACGGTCAAGGTAATATTAATTCTGGTACTGGTATTTTCAATAATCTAGGGTCTAATGCCATAGGTAATGGTGGAAATATTAACATTAATACAGAATCTTTGGCTATTGCTAATAGAGGAGTATTAAATGCTAGTACTTCAGGAGATGGGAATGCAGGTAATGTAAATATCAATGCTAGAGATTTTATTGCTGTAGAAGGTGATGAGCCTAGCACTCCCACTAATACTGGTATCTTGGCTTTTGTATCTGGTGATACGGTACAAGGTAACGCAGGAAATATTGAGCTTAATACAGGTTCTTTAACTCTTAATAATGGAGCAACAATATTTGCTAGTGGAGGTACACAGGGGAATGGGGGGAATATAACTATTAAGGCGATTGAAAATGTCTCTTTTGCTAATGGTTCTAGTATTTTTGTGACTGGTGTAGAAGGTGGTTCAATTCAACTTGATGCTACCAACTTGTCAATCACTTCTGGGAGTATTTTTTTTGGTGGTATTCCTGGTGGTTCTGGTTTTCCCAACGCTCAATCAGAAGATATTGTGATTAATCTCGCAGAAGATTTAGTCATAGATGGACTAGATAGTGAAGGTTTGACATTGATTAGTAATACTAGCTTTGGTCAAGGAAATCCAGGCAAGATCGATATTAGTGCTAGAAATATTACGTTTCAAAATGGCGGTAATCTCAATAGTTTTGGTAATCTCAATAGTTTTGTTGATACAGAACAAGAAAATATCAATATTAAGATTGGCGATATAAGTCTTAATGCTACTGGCGATATCAATTTTGATGGCATCAAAAACTCTCAAAGAAGCGGTATCGCAAATTTTCTGACGGACAATATATCAGGAAGTATTGGTGAAATCAACATTACAGCACAAAATCTAACTTTAACTAATGGAGCGCAGATTCAAAGTCTAGTTTCTGGAGTTGCTGATAGTGGAGATATTAATATTAATGTTGCTGACTCAATCAAAGTTGATGGCTTTGGGGAAAGTTTAACAGAAAATGGATCTAGTGTATTACCCAGTGAGATATCTAGTATGATTGGGGATGGTAAGGGAAATGCTGGCAGTATTAACATCAACACTTCATATCTCGCTCTTTCTCGCAATGGCTCTATCAATGCTCAAAATTTTGGACAAGGAGATGGGGGAGATATTAATATTGATGCCGAGCAAATTACTATAGGCGAACAAGGTGACACAAGCATAGTTCCCAGTAGTATAAGTACTGAAACCTTTAACGCTGAAGGTAATGGAGGTAACATTACTATTAATACGGGATCGCTATCGATCGAGGATGGAGGTTTTGTTGCTGCTAGAGTAGATGGTGGAGTTGGCGATGGTGGTGATATCAAAATTAATGCCAGAGATATTATTTCTGTAGATGGCACAGGTATTCTATTTTCCTTAAAAAAACAAAAAAACATAGACCTATCTAGTCGAATAAGTGCTGATGTCTTTGAGGCTATTGGCAATGGTGGTGATATAGAGATCGATACAGCTAAACTTGTTGTCGATAATAATGCTTTAATATCAGCAGATGTCATTAATAGCACAGGAAATAGTGGAAATATTACTATCAGTGCTACTGATTCTGTGGAAGTATTAGGCGGTTCGGATATAGAAAATGATGTTTTTCCAGACTCTACAGGAGCAAGTAACAATCTGACTATCGAAACAGGAAAATTAACTGTCAGTGAAGGCTCTCAGATTTCAGCTTCTACCTCTGGAGATGGAAATGCTGGTATGTTAACCATTCTTGCTACGGATTCTATTGAATTAAGTGGTAGTAATAGTTTGGGCAGAAGTGGTTTATTTGCTAGTGCGCTAGAAGAAGATGGCAGTAGTGGTGAACTAAAAGTTTTTACTCAAGACTTGATTATTCGTAATGGAGCAACTATTAGTGCAAGTAACTTTCACAGTCTTGGACTAAGAAAATCAGGAACGGGTGAAGCTGGTAATTTAGCTATTGAAGCAAGGAATATCGCTCTAGACAATGATGCCAGAATTACTGCTGCTACTCAAGCTGGTGAGCTAGGAAATATTACCCTCAAGGTTACAGAAGATATCGTCTTGCGAGATAACAGTTTTATTTCTGCCCAGGCGTTTGAAGAAGCTACAGGGGGAAATCTGGATATTGAGGCGAGATTTATTATTGCCTTCCCTAATCAAAATAACGATATCATTGCTAGTGCTGCTCAAGGAGATGGGGGCAAGATCGATATTACAGCAGAAGCACTTTTTGGCATAGAAGAACGCCCTCTAAATCCTCGTACTAACGATATTAATGCTAGTTCAGAAGCTGGTGTACCAGGAGATATAAACATCCAACAACCAACAGTTGACCCTGTTGGTGGTTTATTAGAATTAACTCAAGAAGTTGTAGATCCTGCTAAATTAATTGCTCAAAATGTTTGCACCCAAACTGCTAATAGTGAGTTTATCGATATTGGTAAAGGTGGTTTACCCCCAAATCCTAATGATGTGTTAGCAGAAGATAATATTGAGGTGGGATTAGTTGCACCCGTCACTACATCTGGGCAAGCAAAAAAAACGTTAACCACAAGAAGACAAGTAAAACCAGAGATAACTCGCAAACCTCCTGCACAGGGTTGGATTTTCCATGAAAATGGCATAGTAGAGTTAGTAGCCTACAATCCTCATCAAGTAGGAGAACAACGTATTTGGGATAATTATCGCAGTTGCCAGTAATACTGTGTAGGGGCGAACAGATGTTCGCCCTTACCAGTTGAACTATAGTAATAGTCAGATGTATTAGGACAATTAGACTCTTCAAAACTATTGCTGTGTATAACTTCTACTTTCTGACTTCTGCCTTCTGCCTTCTGATTTCTACTATAACTTTTGCATAGGCTAACTCATGATCGAGATATAGAGGGTTAAACCCTTGTTAATTTAGTAACCCTATTATTTTTTTCTCTGGTTGTTCTCGATTAGTTTCTAAGTTAGTAATTATCAACAATAGGACTTACGCATTGACAAAAAACTAACACTATGGCGGCTAAACAGCACAGGTAGTTGAAAGATTACTGAGAATATACTCACGGCTCACTAGGGTAAATAAGTTTCTCTGTACTCAGGGCTATTTCATGCTAGTTCCAATGCACCAAGAAATTAATTTCTTGGCTAAAATATCAAGTCCGTTTAAACGGACTTAAGGTATAAGACAGAGAATTTATTCTCTGGCTGGTGAGAA
>JASJDI010000228.1 GCA_030065155.1 Xenococcaceae cyanobacterium MO_188.B29 | reverse complement strand
GTTAATTTGTGCTGATTCTCCTCTTTCTGCAATTAATTCTTCCTGCTGTTGAATGAATAACATTTTAAGTTTAAGCTGTCTGGGATATTCTTTGCTAGAAATCACCTAACTATAGTTTATAGATAACCCAATTCGCCAGTATTGGTACGAATAAACAAGCTTCAATCAATATACTGTATACCCAACGAGGAGTATCTGTATTCACTTTCCTAATATAAATAAGGTTGATTGCTGTAGCTATAATAATCTCTGGATGATAGGTCATAATATCCGCGCTCCCTGCACCAATTATAGTTAGCAACATCAATATATTCATGACAGTTAATATTGTTTTTGTTCCTCTTATTCCCGCTATAATTGGCAAAGTTACCACACCTTTATGGCGATCTGATTCAAGATCTCTGATATCAAAAATATGAGAATTAGTAACGATAAAGACAAACATAAATAAAGTTGTTAAAGCTGCTACAACATCATACTTGGCTCCAACATAAGCCATTGGTAAAGCAATAACGGCATAGGTTAAAATACTACCTACTATCCAAGCTTTTGAACCAGGAAGATCTTTCAAGCGATACCATTGCCATCTCGATTGATTCTTCAGGGGAAACAAAGGCGTACCGTAAAGTAAAGGAATAATTCCAGCAATACTTACATAACGTACTGATGAAGGTGCATCATACAACAATATGGCAGTAGCAATAATTGCCGTTAATAGTAATACCCAAATACAGGGCTGACGGAAAAATAATTGTGCTTTGGTATCGGGTATTTCTTGAACGTAGGAGTCGAAAATACGGTCTAAATTATAAGGAATTAAAGCCGTAAAAAAAATTAGAGCGATCGCTTGCCAGTTAGACTCTAATTGTAAGATTTCTTGGGTAAATATTCCCAAAGAAGCGATCGCAGCAGCCACCCAAATACTAGGATAGATAATTAGTTGTAGGAAGCGATCGTATAACCATCGAGAAAGAAAAAATCGTGACTGTTCGAGTCGGTTAAATGACATTGTATAAACGGCGTTGCCAAATTAAAAGTGGATATGTAAAAAAGAGCTTCTGTTTATAGTATGAAATGTTTTTATCTTTATTCTGCATGAGCGATCGATCTAGAAAAAGTGGTGGCTTCGCGTTTTAATTTCCCCCAAGCCCCCAAGGGAGTTTCCCCCTCCGTCCTCCCCTCTGGGGAAATACGCCTTTGGCGTTTAAGAATCGGTCTGAGTTGATTTCACACAGCAATTATAGTGTGGCAGCCCTAATAATGTGCGAGTATCGCGGTTTGTTATCTGGGGACACCCCAGACCCCGACCGAGCCGTCAAGGTTCTAGCCGTGCTTCGGCGTGGGCTATATTATGCGGTGCGCTACGCGAGTTTTATTATTTGCCCGCCTTGTCCTTCACTGCTCGGGGGCTGCAAAAAGTAATGCTGTCGTGTTCTTTTTGGGGGTGTTTCCCGTGCGTCGTTCTTTTTGGGTTGGTTCTTCTGGTTCTGGTCGTGTTGGCGTTGGCTTTCGTTGCGTTGTTGGTTTGGCGTTGGCTGGTGGTTGCTGTTCCTGGTCTTTGCGGGCTTCTTCTCGTTCGTTCTCTGGAAAAACATATCAAATTAATAACCTTACACAACAACAACAACGATAAAAACCGACCGCCATTTTAAACATCGTAAACAATCATTGTGTAATATAATCACAACGTTCATAATGTTTACTATGAAAGTACAGAAAGGTAAATCACCAGCAGGTCAAACAGTGTGGATGGTTCTCGATGATAATTACTTACCCATCGAACCAATCCAAAGATACTTGCGTTATTTAGATAGCCTAGAGCGATCGCCGAATACTATTCAAGGCTATGCTCGTAACCTCAAGCTTTATTGGGAGTTTCTCAGGGATAAACATCTAGATTGGCAACAAATAACTATCGAACAGCTCAGTGAGTTCATTCACTGGTTGAGAAGTCCTAACCCTGCGGTGGTATCGGTTAAACCACAGACCGCCAAAAGGTCGGAGAAGACCATTAATCATGCTTTGACGACAGTTTGCTCGTTCTACGAGTTTCAGTAGATGGAAAGATCTTGTTCGAGCGGGCGATCGCCAACTCCAAATGATTTGCGATAGAAGCAGAAATCAGTACTAAAGTACTGATTTCTGGCAAATTATATAATTAATACTTATAAAAAAAAAGTTTCATTTTATTAAAGTAGAAAAAAAATGCTAAATATTTGGGTAAGAATATTAATCTATTAGTCAGAAATATCTGGAATTTTATTAACTAAAAAATAGCTCGCTGAAATAGTGGGAATTTCCGAGAAAAATAGGAGATTTAACTGAATTTTTAGCAAACTCATCTACGTACCACTATTAAAATTGCAATAGGGAACTATAACATTCAAATTCTCTTAAATAATTTAGTCTAATTGAATTCTTTTGATTAACCCTGGGGAATGTAGACTATTTTCTTGACTCCATAAATTTGATTAATAGTATTAGTTAAAAATGCGAGCATCTGTTTTAAGTTAAATAAATCTTGATAGACTAAACGACTACCACGTCTTGGTTTAGAGATTTTAGACCAGAAAAGATAAATCCAGATATTAACTACTACAAATGAAATTCCCACATAAAATAATCGTAGAATAGGATTTTTTGTTGTGGTTCTAATTCGGCAAATATTTTTCAGTCGGTAGCTAGTTTCAATTCCAAATCTTCTCCGATAATCTTCAACTATATAATCCAATCTTATATCCACTTTATAAGCCACAAAGGCTAAGTATTCAACTCCATGTTTATTTCGTTTTCCTTTAAGATACTTACAAACAATCCAGAGGGGAAAAGTAACTTCATCATCTTTTCCTTGATTCATAGTATGTCTGGTCTTATAACTTTTTTTAGCTTTTAAATACTGATTGATTCCACCAGTTTTGCCATTTTTAATTGCAGGTATTATAAAAGGAATATCTAAAGCCATCAACCATTTTATTACTGAAGCACTGTAAAATCCTCTATCCAGATATAATCTTTTAAATTTGATCTTTAAAGAATCTATTTTATCTAAAAGATAAGTTATAATAGCTACATTAGTATGGCTTTTTTTTATGCCAATAAGTCCTAAAGTTAAACGTTTATTTTTGGCGCTCGCATATATAGTAGCGTAAGCATAAAATGAACAAGTGCCACTTTTAGCTTGACTGCGATAAATATAATCTTTTTCAGATTCATTTGGATGACCGTAATAAGGAATCAGATTAATATCGATCGCTAGTTTATGTTTTCTTTTTCTAATTCCACGTGGTAATTTACTCTTTAAAGTTTTATTTATTTGTGCTTCTAATTCTTGAAAATCTTGAAAATTATTAACTAAATAGTTTCTAACAGTTTTACCAGTGTAAGGCTTATCCAATTTATTAGAAGTATTTTCTATACTATCTGCTGATGCAGCAGCTCCTATAATAATATTGTATAAATCTTTTTCGGTTTCAGTTTTCTTGCTTGATATTGGAATATTTTCTCTTAAACATTCAACAACTTCATTTAAATTTTCTTTATCTGTTAAAACAGGCTTTTCAGTTTTAGTTTTCAATTATTATACTCAATAAATTACTAGACATCCTTGTTAATTTAACAATTTAATCTTAGTAATTCCTCTAGTCTATCCTAGTAAATTCCCTCAGCCTATTAACATATAAGCAATATTTATAGGTTGACCAGTGCATTGGTATTTTCCTATTAACAAGGGAAAACTCAGTAGATCAATTAAAACTTGCGATCGCCCGCTCGAACAAGATCTTTCCATCTACTGAGCTTGAGCAAATTCTAAAGTAACTACATTGCTTGTATCAAGATAATGAATTAGCTTAAGCCTTCCAGTCTGAACTATAAAAAAATGTTTAGCTAAATCTCCTTGTTGAAAAAGTCTTTGTCCGGTAACTAGTTGTCTAACCAGGGTATTATTACGTAAATTCGTCGGTAGACTATCTAAGCTCAAAAGTTTCATAGTTCAAGTTAATTCATGCTCAAATTCCGTATATTCAATAATCTCCCTTGCTATTCTGAGTTTTGCCTGAATACTGGATGAGAACTCATCTTTCCTTGCTCTTAATTAAGTTTAATATTACAAAAATAATACTAAATGGTTGTCATTAACAAATAGATAATGAAGACAAAAGAAGTGATCTCAATTTTGCAGATAAAGTTTTAAAGACTCTAGAAAAATCGGTAAAAAATGTTTCTAACATGAAATACAAATAAAACTTGAGCAAGACCAAAACTTTCTGCCTTCTGTAGAGACGTAGCAGGCTGCGTCTCTACGTCTGCCTTCCGCCTTAATTTGAAACTGTCATACACCTAATTCGTCTAAACGAGCAAGTACCTCTTGACTATGAAGAATAGGTCGAACTCCTAAAAAAATCTCTTGTAAAGTTCCTTGCGGATCGATTATATAAGTATGACGCAAAGACATATTGCCTAACCACGATCCATAGGCTTTGCTGACTTTACCATCTACATCTGCTAAAAGAGGAAATTTCAATCCTTCCGAATCACAAAATTCGGCATGAGAATTAACATCATCAGCACTAATGCCTAAAATTTGTACATTTCTAGCTATGTATTTTGGTAAATCTTGTTGAAAACGACGAGCTTCTAGGGTACAACCAGGAGTAAAATCTTTGGGGTAAAAATAAACAACTACCCACTGACCCCGATAATCAGATAAGGCGATTTCTCCTTCTCCTGTATTAGTCGGTAAGACAAAGTCTGGAGCTAGTTCGCCTATAGGTGGTTGTTTCCCTCCTAAAGCTAATGCTGAAGGTATAAAATTGCTAAAACTTAGCAAAATCAAACAAATAACTAACAAAGCCCTAGTAAATGTACGACGATTCATCAACCTAAATATATGAACTACTTAACACAAGTTAACATCTGTTGTTATAGTTTTGTTGACAGCATTATTGTTGGTTAGATAAATGGTTATGAGTTCAATTAAAGAAACGATCGCTCCTCACGGTGGTCACTTAATCAATCGGGTTGCTACAGCAGCAGAAAAAAAAGAGTTTATGGCGAAAGCGGACTCTTTGCCTAGGGTAACACTAGATCTGCGAGCTACTTCTGATTTAGTAATGATCGCCATTGGTGGATTTAGTCCTATTCAAGGTTTTATGGAACAAAAAGACTACGAAAGTGTAGTCGATGATATGCGTTTAGCTAACGGTATTCCTTGGTCTGTTCCCATAACTCTTTCTGTGAGTGAGGAAGTAGCTGAGCCTCTCAAAGAAGGAAATTGGGTACGTTTAGACGACTCTAATGGTAACTTCATTGGCATATTAGAGTTGACTCAGAAATACCACTATAGTAAGGCTCATGAAGCAGTTAAAGTTTATCGTACTGATGAAGATAAACATCCTGGGGTCAAAGTAATTTACGAACAAGGTGAAGTTAATTTAGCTGGACCAATTTGGTTATTAGAGAGAGAAGCTCATCCACTTTTTCCTGCCTATCAAATCGACCCCGCTAAATCTAGAGCTTTATTTGTAGAAAGAGGATGGAGTACGGTAGTCGGTTTCCAAACTCGCAATCCTATTCATCGTGCTCACGAATATATCATTAAATGCGCCCTAGAAATAGTTGATGGTCTCTTTCTCCATCCTTTGGTGGGAGCAACTAAAAGCGATGATATTCCTGCTGATGTGCGGATGCGCTGCTACGAAATTATGATGGAAAACTATTTTCCTCAAGATAGAGTTATCTTAGCAATTAACCCTTCTGCTATGCGCTATGCAGGACCAAGAGAAGCTATTTTTCATGCCTTAATTCGTAAAAACTATGGTTGTACCCACTTTATTGTTGGACGAGATCATGCTGGAGTTGGGGATTATTATGGCACTTATGATGCTCAACATATTTTTGATGAATTTAAACCTGAAGAATTAGGTATTACTCCTTTAAAATTTGAGCATGCCTTCTACTGTACCCGCACTGAACAAATGGCAACTGCCAAAACCAGTCCTAGTCAGAAAGAAGAAAGAATCCATTTATCGGGAACTAAAGTAAGAGAAATGTTGCGTCGTGGTGAATTACCACCCCCACAATTTTCTCGTCCTAAAGTAGCAGAAGAATTAGCAAGAGCGATGCAAATCAAGTCTTAGGGCTAGAATACACCAAGGTTACAAGTAGAAAACAAAAAATTAGGTTACTAGTTTTTTCCTTGATCTTGTAATCTTGGTTTGAGAGACTAAATAACTATCCAAGGGTTATTCTTGATAGGCTGATACCTGACATCTGAAAGCTAATAGTGCATATGAGACTTAATCGGCGAACTTTTTTGCAACAGGCTGGTGTAACTCTATTTACTCTGGGAGTGACGGAAACAGGACTTGATATCTTAGGTAAACATGGTAGATTAAAATCTTTGATTAAGCCTTATTTACAAACTTTAGCTCAGACTAATAATCGTAAATTAGCTTTACTTATAGGAATTAATCAATATTCTGCCAATAATTATCTCAATGGTTGTCTTACAGATGTAGAATTGCAAAGAGAATTGTTAATCCATCGTTTTGGTTTTCAGCCAGAAGACATTCTTACTTTAAGCGATCGACAAGCAACTAGAGAAAAAATCGAAACCGCTTTTATTGAACATTTGGTTAAACAAGCTAAAGCAGGAGATGTGGTAGTTTTCCATTTTAGCGGCTATGGTAGTAAAGTTAAAATGCCTTTATCTGCTAATCAAGACGAAGAAGAATCCCCATCTTCCTCTTATAATTTAGTTAGGGGCTTAGTTCCTGTAGATGGAATTGTCTCATCAAAAGATAACTCTGTTGCTAATTACCTATCTCAAGAAACCCTTAGCTGGTTAGGGCGATCGCTGGCTACAGATAAATTAACAACAATTCTAGATACCAGCTTTAACCCCATTGAAAAATTGTATCAAGGTAATTTGAAAGTACGCTCTTTAGAAAAAATTGCCGAAAATCTTAGTCTTCAAGAAGTAGCTTTTCTCGAACAACTAAAAAAAGAACCAGGGAATAATTTACTGGGGTTAAATACTTCTATGTCTTCCGTACCAGGGATAATTTTATCAGCAGCAGGAGACGATCAAGTAGCGGTTGAATATAAAGGTAATGGTTTTAGCGCAGGCTTGTTTACCTATGCTCTTACTCAGTATCTATGGCAAGTTACTCCAGCTAGTAAAATACAAGTAACTATACAAAAAACTACGGATAAAGTAGAAGATTTAATCGGCACTAAACAAAAACCGACTTTTTCAGGCAAAAATCAGCCGTTATTTACCTATTACTTAATGCCCAGTCCTAGTGTATCCGCAGAAGGAATAGTTATCAAAAAAGATGATAAAAGTACGATCGAGCTAAAGCTAACAGGACTACCTCTTAAAGTATTAGATAACTATGGAGTTAATTCCTGCTTCAGTTTAGTAGCCAAAGATTCTTCTGGAATAGATACACCAACAGAAGAGGAATTGATCTGGCTACAAATTCGTTCAAGGGACGGTTTAATGGCTAAAGCTCAATTGTTAAATCAAGAAACTTCTACTCAAGACATAGAGATAGGCTCATTAGTCCAAGAAGTAATTCGTGTTTTTCCTCAAGATCTGGGGTTAATGGTAGCTCTTGATACTAGTTTAGAAAGAATTGAACGAGTAGATGCGACTAGTGCTTTTGCCAATGTGGCTACAGTGGATGATGTAGCTGGTAGAGGAGAACAAAATGCTGACTATTTACTCGGTAAAGTAACTAAAACAATAGAGACACCATCTAGTGATTCAGTAGAAGATAAGGAGACTTTACCAAAAGAACAAGAACAAGGAGAAGCTTATGGTTTATTTTCTCTTAGTGGGGATGTCATACCTAAAACCGTAGGAGTACCCAATGAAGCAGTCAAATCAGCTATTAAACGCTTAACTCCTCAATTAGATACCCTTCTTGCTGCTAAATGGCTTGATTTGATTGTCAATCAAGATTCTTCGCTTCTAGAAGTTAAAGTGGCTCTAGAGTCAGTAGAACCACAAAAAAATACTTTACTCAAAGAGAAAACTAGTTTTCGCGCTAATACTATGGGGGCAAAATCCTCCCAGGTATATAATCCTCCAAACTTAGCTCAAACTAATAACTCTGATTCTGCTTTACCTGTTGTGTCTAAGGGTAGTAAATTACAATTACGCATTAATAATTATGCAGATCATCCTCTTTATTTAATGCTCTTGGGTTTAGATGCGGATGGAGACGCGATCGCTCTAGTTAACCCCCAAGAAGCAGAAAGTCTGGAAAGTTCTAACCAAGTTAAAAATATTGCGATCGCGCCCAAGCAAGAATTAATTATTCCCAGTCCATACAAATCTATGGATTGGAAAGTTTCTAGTTCTGCGGGAGTAGCAAGAGTATATCTTATCTTTGCTACTGCACCTTTTCCAGGAGCTAGCACTGCTTTATCAACTAAACAGAATGTAAAACTCAAAAAAGAACAGATCATTAATATTATCAATCTTTTAGAAGTAACTAGAGCATTACTACAAGATTTGCATCAAGCTAGTGCTGTTAAATCAGAGATTATCGGTTCTAATGCCAATATATATGCTCTAGATGTTCGGCATTGGGCAACTATTAGTTTTGCCTATAAAGTTATTTGATTGAGCTAAAAAGTAATTACACTCCGAATAGATTCCCCTTTGTGCATTAGCTCGAAAGCATCATTAATTTGTTCTAGAGGCATAACATGAGTAATCATATCGTCGATATTAATTTTCCCTTCCATGTACCAGTCAACAATTTTAGGTACATCAGTACGTCCTCTCGCGCCACCAAAAGCCGATCCTTTCCATACCCTACCTGTTACTAACTGAAAGGGACGAGTACTAATTTCTTCTCCTGCGCCAGCAACGCCGATAATGGTACAAACCCCCCAACCTTTATGACAGCATTCTAAGGCTTGTCTCATCACATTGACATTGCCGATGCACTCAAAGCTATAGTCTGCACCGCCATCGGTTAAGTCTACTAAATAGGCAACTAAATCCCCATCTAACTCTTGGGGATTGACAAAATCCGTCATCCCAAATTTTTCAGCTAGGGGGCGTTTAGCAGGATTAATATCTACGCCGATAATTTTATCTGCTCCCACCATTTTTGCCCCTTGAATAACATTTAAACCAATGCCACCCAAACCAAAAACAACCACATTAGCACCAGGTTCAACTTTAGCAGTGTTAACTACTGCCCCAACTCCTGTAGTAACACCGCAACCGATATAACAAACTTTTTCAAAGGGTGCATCTTGCCGAATTTTAGCTACAGATATCTCTGGTAAGACTGTGTAGTTGGCAAAGGTAGATGTACCCATGTAGTGAAATAGCTCCTTACCATTAAGAGAAAAACGAGTTGTACCATCGGGCATTAAGCCTTTGCCTTGAGTAGCACGGATAGCCTGACATAAATTAGTTTTCTGACTAAGGCAATATTTACACTGGCGACATTCAGGGGTGTAGAGAGGAATAACATGATCTCCTGGTTTAACACTTTTGACATCTTTACCAACTTCAATAACTACACCAGCCCCTTCATGCCCTAAAATAGCAGGGAATAATCCTTCTGGATCTTTGCCAGAGAGAGTATAAGCATCCGTGTGGCATACCCCTGTAGCTTTAATTTCTACTAATACTTCTCCTGCTTGGGGTGCTTCTAAGTTGACTGTTTCAATACTTAAGGGCTTCCCTGCTTCAAAGGCTACTGCTGCTTTTACTTTCATAACGGATTAATAAATAAAAAATACTAACGTTGTTACAACCAACCATTTTTGTCTATGCTTGCTAAAAGAATTTTACCTTGTCTCGATGTTAAAGCAGGGAGAGTTGTCAAAGGTGTTAATTTTGTTGACCTTAAAGATGCTGGCGATCCTGTGGAATTAGCCAAAGTATATAATGATGCTGGGGCAGATGAATTAGTTTTTCTGGATATTACTGCAACTCATGAAGATAGAAATACAATTATTGATGTAGTATATAGAACTGCAGAACAAGTATTTATTCCGCTTACTGTGGGTGGTGGTATTCAATCCTTAGAAAACATTAAAAAATTATTAAGAGCAGGAGCGGACAAAGTTAGTATCAATTCCGCAGCAGTGCGATCGCCAGACTTCATTAATCGAGCAAGCGATCGCTTTGGTGGGCAGTGTATAGTAGTCGCGATCGATGCTAGAAAACGCCAGGATCCTAGCGATCCTGGTTGGGATGTATATGTAAGAGGTGGCAGAGAAAATACAGGTATAGACGCTATTAAATGGGCAAAAGAGGTGGAAAATAGAGGTGCAGGAGAACTATTAGTTACTAGTATGGATGCGGACGGAACGCAAGCAGGGTATGACTTAGAACTAACTAGTACTATTGCCAAACAAGTAGAAATTCCTGTAATTGCTTCTGGTGGTGCAGGCAACTGTCAACACATCTATCAAGCTTTAACTGAAGGTCAAGCAGAAGCTGCATTGTTAGCTTCTCTACTGCATTATGGGCAATTAACTGTTGCTGAAATCAAAACTTATCTTCAAACATATCAAGTACCTGTCCGATTATTTTAATAGCTTTATAAATCTTAAAAAGATTAGTAATTAGTCCGTGGTGGGTAAAAATCGTGTACTAAAATAGACTAAAGTTAACATTTTGTAAAAAATGCTGATACCTATTCTCATATTAGATGTTGCTTTAGTTGCTTGGTCACTACATTTGATGCAAGAAGCTATGCAGCAGCAAGAATTCTCTCTTATGCTAGCAGGCACTCTAGTTGCAGCATCGGCAGCAGCTATGATGGTAGTCTATTTTCTGATGGGTAATTGCTTACATCAGTTAATCTAAAATTAAGAAAACATGATTAATAACTTGCTTGACTAAAATAACAACATAAGGCAATATAATAAGCGCGCATCGAGGGGCTATAACTCAGTTGGTAGAGTGTCACAATGGCATTGTGAAAGCCACCGGTTCGAGTCCGGTTAGCTCCATTTAATTTTATGCTTGATATTCCTGGACTTTCTGTCACTGGAAGCATAACTTTTCCGTGACGGAAAGCTTATACTTCTAATGCACTGCGGAAAGCTTATACTTCCAATCATACAGCTATATTTTAATAAATCCTTAATTTTGCTATCAAGCTTTATAGTGTCGGCTATACCAACTAATTTAAAGTTGGTACTTTTATAGAAGGCGATCGCCATGTTTAAATATTGGAACCCACATCCATCAGCCCCACAGATGAAGTGCGTCTGAAATCGGGGTCAAACCATTCTGGAATCAGGAAAGGAAAGAAAATCCCCAGAGCAAGGAGAAAAGTGAGGCGAAATGGCAGTC
>JASJDI010000227.1 GCA_030065155.1 Xenococcaceae cyanobacterium MO_188.B29 | reverse complement strand
CTCGGGGTTTGTTTCCCTCAACCGCGCATTTACCAATGTACTGGAACTAAATTCCATTGTCAACCCCTTGGGCAAACTTTTTTCCCTCTTGACACTCTTTTCTTCTTTTTCTGTTGCCTACAAGTATTGATATAAAAGGAATAGAGGCACTCAAAATTTTTTTTAGAAGCTAGAATTTATTTTTTCTGCTCTTTTCTTCCTTTATGATCTTGGAATCTAGTGTTTTTGAGGTTTAAAGTGTCTCTAAATTTTCAGGAAATTACCGCTACTCTGAATCAGTTTTGGAGCGATCGCGGTTGTCTAATTGTTCAGCCTTACGATACGGAAAAGGGTGCAGGAACTAAAAATCCCCATACATTTTTAAGAGCTTTGGGTCCGGAACCTTGGTCTGTTGCTTACATAGAACCTTGTCGTAGACCAACAGATGGTCGATATGGAGAAAATCCTAATCGTTTTCAACACTACTATCAGTACCAAGTACTCATCAAACCTTCTCCTAATAATATTCAAGAAATTTATTTGGATTCTCTCAAAGCTCTAGGTATTCAACCAGAAGATCATGATATTCGTTTTGTAGAAGATAACTGGGAAGATGCAGCAGTTGGTGCTTGGGGAACTGGCTGGGAAGTTTGGTTGGATGGAATGGAAATTACTCAATTTACTTATTTCCAACAGTGTGGGGGAATAGATTGTAGTCCTGTTTCTATTGAAATTACTTATGGTTTAGAGCGATTGGCTATGTATCTGCAAGATGTAGATGCTATCAACAAGATTAAGTGGAACGATCGCATTAACTATGGAGATATCTTTTTGCAGGGAGAAATCGAGCAATGTACTTATAACTTTGAGGCTTCTAGTCCAGATTTGTTGTTTAAGCTTTTTAGTCTCTATGAACAGGAGGCAAAGCAACTAATTGAGCGAGAATTAGTCATTCCTAGTTTAGATTATGTCCTTAAGTGTTCCCATGCTTTTAATCTATTAGATGCGAGGGGAGTAATTGCTGTTACAGAAAGAACTCGCTATATCGGGAGAATTCGTAATTTAGCCCGTAAAGTAGCCCAGCTATATCTTCAGCAAAGAGAAAATTTAGGCTTTCCTTTGCAAACTGCTTAATTTTTATCCTAGCTCATTGTTAAAAGCTAATGGCTTTTATTAATACCTATAGATAACAGAGGGATATCCAAATATATATGTATAATTGTTAAGTTTAACTAACAAGAGAGAGCGAATGGATAACTTGAGTGAATTATTACAACCGATCGCTGATTGGTTTAGTAGTTTGGGAACACCTGAACCGATTGTACATTGGGGACATCCTCTCATGATGACAATTGTTGTGTTTGTGATGGGAAGTTTTGTTGGTGTAGCGGGCTGGCGCAGTAGAGTACTAACTGAGGCTAATACGGAAGCAGCGATCGCGAGCCGAGCAGATCATCGCAAAACTGCACCTTTAATGTATTTTTTTCTAGCTGCTGGTTACACTGGAGGAATTTTATCTCTAGTTATGCAACATGAACCAATTTTATCTAGCCCTCATTTTTGGACTGGTTCTATTGTGCTAGTGCTATTAACTATTAACGCAATCATTGCTGCTACCGGCTTTATTGGGAATAAAGCTGTATCGAGAACTATTCATGCTTATGTTGGCAGCATTGCTTTAGGTCTTTTATTTTTTCATGCCATACTTGGATTAAAACTTGGTTTGTCAATCTAATAGTAGTGATTGTAATCACTAAAGATTGAGATAGATCGTTATAGAGGGGAAAGGAAAACTGGAGTTCAGATAAACCTTTCTCCTTTTATTTGGTGTTAATCGATCGCCTAGAAGATTTTATTTTTGACGAACTAGTAGGATGAATAATTAACCGTGATATCTGATACCTACTTTTGCTGTGACTACGGTAAAATCTGCTGCAAGAAGATTTTGATCTTTGCTGTTTAGTGAAACTAGAGATTAGATGGTTGGTTATCTTGTTTTTATAACAATTTCAACGAGTTTGTTTGCCTTATTTGCCTTAGGCTTAAATTTACAATGGGGTTTTACTGGGTTAATTAATTTTGGTCACGTAGCTTTTATGACTGTGGGAGCATATACCACTGTATTATTAAGTTCTAAAGGTGTACCGTTAATTTTGGCTGTGCTGATTGGCGCAGCGATCGCCTCTTTGTTAGGATTGCTCATAGGCATTTCTACCCTAAGGTTGAGGGAAGATTATTTAGCCATTGTAACTATTGGTGTTTCCGAGTTACTACGCTTGATCGCTTTGAATGAAGAATGGTTAACTAGAGGAGCTTTTGGGGTTCAGCGTTATCCTCTCCCATTAGCTACATTTGAACCCAATCTAGTAGGTAAGATCTTTATGATTGGGTTAGTTACTTGTTTAGCTATTTTTGCTACTTGGCAACTTTGGAGTGGTTTAAAAAGACAAAATCGAGAAAGTAAAAAAATTCAAGGAAAAAGCTATCAACCAACCAAGCTAATTGGCTTGATTATCTGGGGTGTAGTTGGTCTGGCTCTAATCTTAACAGTATATATAAATAGTTGTCTTGCTCTTGCTAATTACAGTTACAAAGCTGGTTTAATGTTGCTAGTATTATTGACTTTGGCACTAGTGTATTGGGGATTGCAAGTCCTAATTAAGTCTCCTTGGGGAAGAGTTCTTAAAGCAATTCGGGAAGACGAAGAAATTCCTCGTGCTTTAGGTAAAAATGTATTTTGGTATAAGTTACAAGCCTTTATGTTGGGTGGTGCGATCGCGGGAATAGCAGGTGCTTTTTACGCTTGGCAATTAACTACAGTATATCCGAGTAATTTTGAGCCTTTAGTTACTTTTAATGCCTGGACTATGGTAGTTTTAGGCGGTGCTGGTAACAATGCAGGGGCAGTTCTAGGGGCAATTATTTTTTGGGCTTACGATGCTCTTACTCGCCAGTATTTACCAAATCTAGGATTGCTCACTAGTAATCAGTTAGGCCCTTTTAGAATGATGATTATTGGGTTAATTCTAATGGTACTAATGATTTGGCGACCTCAAGGTCTTCTGGGTAAGAAAGAAGAACTAACTCTAGGAAAATAGCTTTGTAAGAAGAGAGGGTGAAAATTTGGGACGATGCTAAGCACATTTCCTCTTGTAGGGGCGATTCGCGAATCGCCCCTACTGATTTTTGCTAAAAAAAATCTCCCCGAGGGAGAAATTATAGCTCACCATCTGACTTATGGAATAGAATCTTGAAAATTATCTCTTTTCTAGATCGATAATATGGCTTCAAAGTTAACAACAAAATAAGAAAGTTTTAAAAATATATAATCAACCTATTTTTGCTGTTTAATCTAAGTAGAGCTACTTAAAAAGTAAAAGTTAATCTATATCAGTCGTAATTTACTTAAAGCAAACGTATAATTTTCTTATGACTACTACTCAGGTTAAACCACAAATAGGTTTTGCTTCCCATTTAGTTAATCGCCTTCTTGCTATTAAACCTCTAGCTAACTTTGCTAAAACAAGAGCGAGGAGTATGATGATTAAAAGAGCAGAGTCTATTGGCGTACCCTGGCGAGAAAACGTCAAAAAACTGAGAAGTCACGATTGGAATCGAGAAATAGCTGCGGTTGAAAATCAGCAACTACAATACCCAGATTACTATCTAAACTCTTTCCATGCTTATGAAAAAGGAAATTTGAGTTGGGAAGCTGCATGGGAAGTAGAATCTGCTGCTTATGCTGTTCACGCTAAAATCTGGTCTGAAGGCGATAAAAAAGGTGACTATCAACTAAGACAAAGTTATCATCAAATCCTGCAAGAAAAGCTAGAAATAAAACCTCAATCTATTCTCGACTTGGGTTGTGGAGTGGGCATGAGTACTTTTGCTCTTCAAGAAATTTATCCTGAAGCTGAGATGACAGGAGTTGATTTATCTCCGTATTTTCTGGCTGTAGCTAAATATCGTAACCAAGGAAAACCGCAAAAAGTAAATTGGATACACGCTGCTGCAGAATCTACAGGATTGCCTTCTGCTACTTTCGATTTGGTTTCTGCTTGTTTAGTTTTCCATGAACTACCCCAAGCAGCAGCTAAAGAAATATTTCTTGAAGCAAGACGTTTATTGCGTCCTGGTGGTTATTTCGCCATCATGGATATGAATCCGCGATCGCCAATATATCAAACAATGCCTCCGTATATTCTTACTCTACTTAAAAGCACGGAACCTTACTTAGATCAATATTTTACTCTAGATATAGCTTCAGCAATGATAGAAGTTGGATTTGCTGAGCCTACCATTATTGTTAATAGTCCTCGTCATCGCACAATTATTACTCGCATAGCTGATGAATTGTAACGAACTATCTAAACAAATAAAATATTGGTTATAAAGGATCAGTTAATTACTAATTAAGTTTTACAGTTTAATCAAAAAATAACCTAATTTTGTCAAGCTCGTAGAGCTTAACACTTTTTGCAAATTACTAATCACGAATAATGAACTCATCTAATGGCAATCCCACCAACGGTAGCTCTATTGCTGATTCCGATTACCAAGAAAGTCGGATTCGTATCCTAGTGGTGGACGATCAAAAAATGATTCGGGAAGGGCTTAAAGCTCTAATTAAAACCGAGATGGATCTCGAAGTAGTAGATACTGCTGAAAACGGCGAAGATGCCATTAAAAAGGTAGAGGCACTTCAGCCAGACATCGTTCTTATGGATATGGAAATGCCTGGAATGGGTGGGATGAGTGCCACAAGAGCTATCTGTCAAAAGTTTAAAGAAGTTAGAGTTCTTGTGTTAAGTACCTATGACCGCCAAGAATATGTATCCCGTTCTTTGGGTGCAGGAGCGATGGGATATCTGCTAAAGGGAACTCCGGCTAAAGAACTTACCGATGCTATTAGATCGGTTCATCGTGGTTATGCTCAAATAGGACCAGGAGCATATCAAAAACTCCCCCTAGACCCTAATATTCAAGAACCACAAACTCCACCAAGTCCTGCTAGTGTATTAAGTAAAACAAAACCCACTACTCCTCAGGTCAAGTCAGAGGAAGAGGGGTCTTTAATCTCTAAAAATTCGGATGAAAAATCGTTAGCAGTCAAAAATAAGTCTTCTCTTCCCCAAAGAAAATTTGAGCAAACAGTAATTTTACGACAATCTCCCAAGTGGTCGCGGGCAATCATTTGGGCAGTTATGGGAGTAACAACTTTTGCCGTTCTTTGGTCGGCAGTAGCCAAAATTGAATTAGTAGTTCCTACTCGTGGTCAGCTTAAACCCATAGGCAGTGTTAAAGAAATACAAGTCCCCTCTAATGGAGTAGTCAAAGAAGTCTTTGTGGAAGATGGAGACAAAGTTAAAGAAGGTCAATTACTATTTACTTTAGACTCTGCTGCATCGAAAGCCGAACTAGAATCTTCTCAAGAGATTTTGCAATCTTTATCTCAGGAAAATAAGCTATATCAAGCTTTAATGGATAATTCGATCAGTAGTAATAATCTTGATGAAATGATTACTAAGCTAGATATTCCCAGAGAAGTTGCTTTATTATCTCGTAATAGAACAGAGTTAGTGGAAGAAAACCAGCTATTTCGAGCTCAGTTAGGATTACCTCCAGAAGGAACACTAAATCCCGAACAAATGTCTAGGTTAAAAGCTGCTCAACAAGAGCTAAAATCTCGTACCGCAGCAGCTAGATTAGAAGTAGAACAACTGGAAAAACAACTAAACCAAAATCAGATACAGCTAGAAGATACTAGAAAACAGTTGGCTACTGCTAGAGAAGTTTTAACAGAAATTAAACAACGCAATGATGAGTATATTGCCCAAGCAGAAGCAAGCTTAGAAATCGATCGAGCTCTTGTGGATTCAATTCAACCTTTAGTTGAGGAAGGAGCATTATCTGAATTTCAATTAAAATCACAACAACAGCAATTGAATGACCGTTATGAGAGAATTGTAGAGCGGAGAGCTAGTGGAAGTATAGAATACGATCGTCAACAACAAGAAATCAAAAGTCTTTTAGCAGAGATTAACCGTTTGCTCGAAGAACAGAAAAGGTTAAGTTTGGATGTAGCTCAAGCCAGAGAACAATTAATTAACACAACTTCTCTTTCTGAAAAAAATATTCGCGATCAAATTGCACAGAATAAAAAAAATATTGCTCAAATCGATAGTCAACTAAACAAAACTATTGTCGAAAATAACAAGCGTATCGCCGAAACAAGAAGTCAAATTAGTCGCGCTGAACAAAATTTGCGATATCAAGAATTTCGCTCTCCTACAGATGGTACTGTTTTTGATTTAAAAGCATTTCCTGGTTATGTACCGCCTACGGGGCAAGCAGCATCTACACAACCAGTCCTACAAATTGTTCCTAATAATTATGTGATTGCCGAAGTTTTTATTCCTGCCAAGGATATTGGTTTTGTGGAAAACGGGATGGTTGTTGATGTAAGGATAGATACTTTTGATTTTAGCCAATTTGGCGATATTAAAGGTAAAGTTGTCTCCATTGCTTCAGATGCTCTAGAACCAGACCAAAATTATCAATTCTTCCGTTTTCCTACTAAAATTGAATTAGAGCAACAATATATTAATATTCGAGGTAAAGATATTCCTCTTCAGTCGGGTATGTCTATTAGTGCTAATATTAGAATTCGAGAAGACCGAACTGTACTAAGTTTGTTTACAGGAAGATTGAGTAGAGGGGCAGATAACTTTAAAAAATTAGAATAAGCAATTTAGTTTAGATAGATAATTAAGGAAAAACCTTCTATCCGTATAGACTTGGCATTGCCAAGTCTTTTTATAATTCATATTCAATTGGGCATAATTAAATTGTCACTTATGCGCGTATTTATAAGCACAGGAGAAGTTTCAGGAGATTTACAGGGAGCAATGTTAATAGATGCTCTCCAAAAACAAGCAATAGCAAGAGGAATAGATTTAGAGATTATTGCTTTAGGTGGCGATCGCATGGCAGCAGCAGGAGCAAAAGTAATTGCTCATACCACTACGGTTAGTTCTGTAGGCTTTTTGGAAGCTTTACCTTTTATTCTTCCTACTCTCAAAATTCAACAAAAAACTAAATATTATTTAAAAAATAATCCTCCAGATATCGTTGTTTTAATTGATTATCCTGGGTCTAATTTAATGATTGGTAATTACCTTCGTCTCAACTTTCCTCACCTACCAATTATTTATTATATTGCCCCTCAAGATTGGGCAGTACCAATGTTAGGTAATGCTCCCAAAATTGCCAAAATAGTGGATAAAATCTTGGCTATTTTTCCCGAAGAAGCAAATTATTACAAGCAGAAAAATATCGATGTTACTTGGGTTGGGCATCCCTTACTCGATCGAGTTGACACATCAGTAGATCGAGCCAAAGCAAGACATTTATTGGATATAAAATTAGAAAAAACAATCATCACTTTATTACCTGCATCTCGTCAACAAGAAATTCAATATTTGCTACCAGTAATTTGCCAAGCAGCTAAAAATATTCAGGAAAAATTACCTCAAGTCCATTTTTTAATACCTGTTTCTTTAAATGTTTATCGTCAGGCGATCGCCAATGCAGTCAAAACTTACAATTTATCCGCAACTATCTTAGAAGGAAAAACCCTTGAAGCGATCGCTGCTGCTGATTTAGCTATTACTAAATCTGGTACTGTTAATTTAGAGATTGCTTTACTGAATGTCCCTCAAGTGGTGTTGTATCGTATTAATCCTTTTACTGCTTGGGTTGCTCGCAATTTACTTAAATTTTCTATTCCTTTGATGTCACCACCGAATTTAATAGTCAAGAAAAAAATAGTTCCAGAATTACAGCAAGAAGAAGCAACTGCAGAAAGAATAATACAAGAATCTCTAGATTTATTGGACAATAACCTTAAAAGAGAGCAAATGTTAGCAGATTATCAAAAAATGCGTTCTTTACTGGGAGAAGTAGGTGTATGCGATCGCGCTGCTAGGGAGATTTTACAATTAATTACTCAAAAATAAATTATTCTTTTTTTGTCTATGGAAATCCAATTTCGCGAATTTAATCCTTTTGATCTATGGATTTGGTTGGAGTTTGAAACCGTCCCTTCACCGATGGAACAACAATACGTTGAAGAATTATTTAACTCTTGGTTTTTTTTGGGAAAACTAGGTGGATTTAATGCGGAAAATCTACAAGTACAAGATACAGGGGTAGAGATTAGTTATATGGAATATGATACAGAAGTTGCCTCTAATGCATTTATGTCACCGATGCACAATATGAGCAGTTTTGAATATTTAGGGACATGGGGTCGCTGTTGGTTCGATCTTGGTACTAGCGATTTAATTGCGATCGATATTTTGATTAACTCTCTCAATCAGCTAAGTAAAGAATATGTCACCATAAGTAAACTAATTATTGGTGGTCAAAACGAAGATTGGCCAGCTAATTCTCAAAATCAATCAATCTTTTCGGAGATGTGATTAATTAGATTCTCGTTTAAATTATAGTTTTTGCATTAGAAAGAAGTTAGAAGTTCAGGATTTAGGAATGAGTAAGTTACCAGAATTAGATAGTGCTACTATCGATCGGGTTATCGAAATGGCGTGGGAGGATCGGACTCCTTTTGCAGCTATTGAAATTCAATATGGTTTATCAGAAAAACAAGTAATCGCTTTAATGCGTCGAGAAATGAAACATTCTAGTTTTAAGATGTGGCGTGAGCGAGTTACAGGACGGAAAACCAAGCATTTAGCCAAAAGAGATTTTCTCGAAGGCAGATTTAAGTCTCAAAATCAGAAGGTTTAAATCTGAAGAAGGCTTTCTCTAATTGAAAACACAAGTTTAATTACAAGATTGAGTAAGTAATGTATGGCGCGAGCGCATAAAATTATGATTATTTTACCCATGTTTTTGTTACTATTGTACGTAGATAAGTACAAATATTAGAAGGCTATGGAAATAATTAATTACTCAGAGGCTAGGCAAAACTTTAAAGCTGTTTTGGATAGAGTAACAAACGACCAAGATTGTACTGTAATCACTAGAGGCGGTGTTGAAGATGCAGTAATTATGTCTAAGTCTCACTATGACTCAATTATGGAGACTTTGTATCTATTGCGTTCTCCTGCCAATGCTCAACATTTAATCGAAGCGATCGCTCGTGACAAAGCTGGTGAGTTTGAGAAACACGATCTTTTAGATTAAATGCGCGATCTAATTTGGGACAGCAAGGCCCGGCAAGATTATTTATACTGGCAAAGTCAAGATAAAAAAACGCTGAAAAGAATTAATAGGCTCATTCAAAATACTCTGACTAGCCCATTTGAAGGCATCGGAAAACCAGAACCGTTAAAAGAAAGTTTATCTGGTTATTGGTCGCGAAGAATTGACGAAACTAACCGACTTGTTTATGGAGTGACTGATGAGTATATCAAGATAATTTCTTGTCGATACTATTATTGATTTATGGTAGTTAAATTAGCTATCGCTTGTATTCGTTAGAATAAAGTACGATGGCTCTAATAATTACGCACATAAAACCTCAGCGTGGTGACGAATATGATCTTCGATAAGACTAGCGATCGTAAAATAGCTATGGTCATAGCCTGGTTGCCATCTCAAATTTAAAGGTTGACCAGCTTTTTGGCAAGCTGAGGCAAATATTTCAGGAAGCAACTGTTTTTGTTGATAAAAAGGATCGGCTGTACCCTGATCGATTAAAATAGTGCCACTAATTTGATTCTGCTGCACTAATTGGCTAGCATCATAATCCTGCCATTTTTGTTTATCTGTACCAAGATAATTAGTAAAAGCCTTTTCTCCCCAAGGACAACTCATAGGAGCGCAGATAGGAGCAAAAGCAGAAACAGATAAATACTGGTCTGGATTTTTTAATGCACAAATCAATGCGCCATGTCCCCCCATAGAATGACCCATAATGCCTTGTTTGTTGGGTAAGACTGAAAAATTAGCTGCTATCAATGCTGGCAATTCTTGAGTAATATAACTATACATTTGATAGTGTTTTTGCCAAGGCTCAACTAGAGAATCAACATAGAAACTCGCACCACTACCTAGGTCCCAATCATCATCTTCTCCTGGTATATCTGTATGGCGCGGAGAAGTATCTGGGGCAACTAGCATAATACCATGTTGGGCTGCATATTTTTGCGCTCCTGCTTTGACAGTAAAATTATCTTCTGTACAAGTTAATCCAGAAAGATAATAAAGAATGGGAACAGGTTGAGATTTAGCTTGGGGAGGAATATAAACTGCAAAATTCATCTGACTAATACACGTATCAGATTGATGAGAATAGTAAGCGACTTTTCCGCCAAAACAGAGATGTTCTTTGTAAAGATTAAGAGAAGTTTTCATTAATTTTAAATTAAAAAGTAACAAGACGGGACTATTAAAAAACTGGAACAACTCTTGAGTTAGATCGTCTTTTAGTCTACTAGACTATTAGTATCTCTAATACTTTTTTCTAGTAAAAAATTAGGGCAATCTTATAAATCCATGAACAAATTTATCTATTATTTCTTAATTACTACTAGTTTAACTATGACTTTTTTAGTTAATAATATCAGGCAGGTAGAGGCTAAACCCACAGAAAAAAATTTGAAGTTTGATACTAAAACCCAAAGCATTCAAGGACGTACTGGAGGACCAATAGATAGTAAAGGGTGTGGATATATTGCTTCGTCTCCTAATCATGTAATTAACCTACCTAAGAGAGTTGATTATATGCGCCTAACAGTGCAAGCTAGTGGTGGACAGCCGACCTTATTAGTTAAAGGCCCTTCATCAAAAGATAGTTTTTGCGTATTAGGAGATGCAGCATCTGGTTTTAAACCAGAGATGTCAGGAGTTTGGGAACCAGGAAAATATCAAATATACATAGGAGATCTTACTGGCAAAAATCATCAGTTTACTTTAAATATTTCTACTAAATAAACATTATTTTTCTTCTTCTATTTGTTGAACAGAAACATCTACTGCATCTACATCAATAGTACCAGGAGGAGTTATACGGCTGAAATGCCCTGCTTCTACTTTTAAAGGTTCACTACAATTAGGACATCTAAATTCAGTATTATTAAAACCAGTAAATTCGTAACTACATACTGGACATTGATCTTGTACTAAATTCCTTTTTAGCCACCACTGTAATCCTACCAAGGCTAAAACTGGAGTAATTATTAGTAAAGCAACCAAAATTAAAAATCCGTTAACAACCCAACCTAAACCGATCGAGCCAAGTAAGAATGCTACTAAAATTAACGTTAACCAGCAACTTATACCAGAAGTATTGTACCGAATTAGTCTAGTAAAGTTATCATTCACAGTTTTTTCTGAGGTAATCTTT
>JASJDI010000226.1 GCA_030065155.1 Xenococcaceae cyanobacterium MO_188.B29 | reverse complement strand
AGTTCTAAATTATTTACTCTGTGCAAACTTTCGTGAATAGGAACACTGACTAAATCGTTGATGCGATATCGTCCTAAGCTAACCGCCAGAGATTCTGGTTTGAGTCGCTTACCACTACAAACTTCACAAGTTTGATTAACTAGATACTGTTCCAGTTTTTGTTTAGTTGCATCAGAGTTTGTTTCCTGATAATTACGCTCTAGCATCTTGAGAATGCCAGCATAATGACGATAATAACCTTTCGATTCTCCCCGACGAGAATCAGCCTCATAAAAAATTGGCTCTTCACTACCGTAGAGCAGTATTTGTTGTTGCTGGTCGGTTAATTTATGCCAAGGAGTCTGGATATCGAAACCATAAGCTTGCCCTACACTATAAATAAGGGATAAATAGTAAGTATTATCTTTCTCTGACCAAGGTGCGATCGCGCTGTAAAGTGGTTGATTAGGATCGGGAATAACTAACTCAGGAGAAAAAGTCCGCATACTGCCAATTCCATGACAGTGAGGACAAGCTCCATAAGGTGAATTAAACGAGAATAAACGCGGTGATAATTCTTCTATTACTGCACCATGTTCTGGACAAGCAAAGTTTTCGGAAAAGACTATTTCGTGGGGTATTTTTTGTTCTGAAATATGCCCATTTTTTTCGCCTTTTGTTATATACTTACTATCAGACCGCGACGCGGATACCCCCCCAAGTGTATCATTTAATACCTCGATAATTGCAATTCCCGTGGAAAGACGGAGGCAGGTATTCAGGGAGTCGGCTACACGCTCCTGTATATCTGGCTTTTTGATCAGCCTGTCAATAACCACTTCAATGTTGTGTGTATAATTTTTATCTAACTCGATATTGTCAGACAGTTGTCTTACTTCATTGTTCACGCGAATTCTGACAAAACCTTGAGCAGCTAAACTAGATAAAAGCTTTTTGTGTGTTCCCTTCTTCCCCCGTACCACAGGAGCAAGAATCAGAAACTTAGTACGGTCTGGTAATTCCATCACGCGATCGCACATTTCATCGATAGTTTGAGGTGTTATGGAGCGATCGCAATGGGGACAATGGGGTTCTCCTGCCCGACCAAATAATAGTCTTAGATAGTCATAGATTTCGGTAACTGTACCTACAGTAGAACGGGGATTATGAGAAGTAGACTTTTGATCGATGGAAATAGCAGGACTTAAGCCTTCGATCGCATCTACATCGGGTTTATCTAATTGTCCTAAAAATTGCCGTGCATAAGCACTAAGGGATTCTACATATCGGCGTTGTCCTTCCGCAAAGATTGTATCAAAAGCCAGAGAAGATTTACCTGAACCAGATACACCAGTAAAGACAATCAATCTATTTCTGGGTAATTCGAGGTTAATATTTTTCAGATTATGTTGTCTAGCACCGCGTATACGAATTGTGTCTTGGGAATTATCGGACATAAAAACAGAAAGTTCTATTTAGATCGGGTTTTTATGGGCTAAAAAAATAGCTGGCAGCTAATAGCTGAAAACTTTTAAACGTTTTTTCTGTCTAATTCACACTAGAAGTTTAGTATGAGTGAACCATAATGATTGTAGCGGTTTATGGTCTTGGGGGTAGTGGTCTGTCAACTTTGAATTGAGGGATTGAGATAGGTGTGGGGAGTTTGGGAAGTTTGGGAAGAGGGGGAAGTAGCTAAAAAGATCTTTTAATAATTTATCCCTCACAATAATCTTGACGCATTAGTAGAAGGATATCAGTTAAGTTGTCATTGCGCGATCGCTTTTATATCGCTTTGATTTTGTATTAACTTTAGACAGAGATCTATAATGAATTGCCTATACAAATGATATAGTCAAAATATAGGCTTTAACTTTCTGCTCACAAGACTAAGCCTAAACTCAGCAATAGTGTTAGATTCATCAAAGGTGGAAGTGATTATTGGTGGCTAACTTTTGCCTATGCTATCAATTATAGAATAATAGATAATATCCGAAAAAAGCTAATGTCGAAACAACAAAAACTATTATTGGTAGACGATGAACCTGGTATCAGAGAATCAGTACAAGCTTATTTGGAAGACAATGAAGAATTTCAGGTTAAAGTTGCTTCCAATGCTGATGATGCTTGGCAAATGCTCGAAAAAGAAACCCCCGATCTGATTATTTCTGATATTATGATGCCACAAGTAAATGGCTATCAATTCTTAGAAAAGCTACGAGAAGACCCCCGTTATAGAGCCATTCCTGTAGTCTTTCTAACAGCTAAAGGGATGACCAGAGACAGAATTGAAGGTTATGAAGCAGGTTGCGATGCCTACATTGCTAAACCTTTTGATCCTGAAGAATTGGAAGCGATCGTTAAAAATTTACTAGCAAGACTTAGTGTTACTACCACAGCAAATAATAGTAGTTCTGAATTAGAAAAAATTGCGCGGGAACTAGAAGAAATTAAAGGTAAATTAGATGAAAGATTAGGACAAAATCCCCGTTTTGAACAAACTCCTTCCCCAATTAAAATCGACTTAACTCCACGAGAACAGAGCGTTTTAGATTTAGTAGCTCAGGGTTTAATGAACAAAGAAATTGCCCGTGAATTAGAAACTAGCGTCAGAAATGTAGAAAAATATGTTAGTCGTTTATTTAGTAAAACAGGTACTAATAGCCGAACAGAGTTAGTGCGTTTTGCGCTAAAACATGGATTAACTAATTGATGTAAGTCGATCGATTATGATGCCAATCGGTAATAGTAGAAGCCGATCGACTTATAATTGAAACGAAATCTCTGCTCAACGATATTCTTAATCAGGCTCCCATCGCTATTGCTTTAACCTGGGAAGCCCTGCATCGTGGTCTGAATATGACATTAGAAGAATCGGCTATGTTAGGTGCGGATTACTTTGGCTTGGTCGCTTCGACAGAAGACTTTCGAGAAGGGACAGGAGCTTTTCTCGAGAAAACAACGCCAAAGTTTTTAGGCAAATAAACATGATAATTTAACTTGGTAACTCCGATAATTAAACTTCCCAATCATGACTAGTCGCAAAGATCCGAAACCAATCAACCACTTGAGATTTTTGCTGCGATCGCCATTTAAGTCCGACAGTACGATCTAGTAGTCTGGCAATTTTGAAATGATAGGTTGAGATGAGACAAGGAGGACAAGGAAGACAAGGGGACAAGGTAGAAACTGCGATCGAGCTATCCCTCAATTCAAACTTGGTAGAGGACTAGTAATATTAAACAATCAAATGCCGTCAAAATTAGTTGTCAAGCGATCACCCTAAAACTTACTGCTGGTAAAGGATTGTAAAGTATCTTGAACCAATAATATTAAGTTGAATTAAATTAGATGTACTTACATTGCTTTTATTAGATTTAATCAATTTTATTTCGATAAAATTATAATCTATTGAGGCAATAAGCTAAACATAAAATAATAGTAATTCATCTAATACGATTGATCCCTGATGGTTTTAATCGTTGTTTTAGTACTTTATGTGCAGATTGCTAAATAAAAAAAAACTAATTCAAGAGATTGAAAATTATGAAGACTTCGACTCAACCCCATTTAGGACAATCAGTAGCATTCGCTATAGTTTTAGCTTTAATGAGTCTAGGTGTAATAGTATTAATGACCTTAGCAAGTGGTCAATTATAAAAAGATAGATTTGTTCACTATTAATCCTGGCGTTGCTGAATCAGGATATGAAAAGTAGATTGATTATCTTACAATACGCTTGGGAAATAAACTAGAGGCTAACAATAAAAAGCCAAAAGCTAGGAATAGATTATGAGTATCGGTTTAATACTTTTCTTGAACGAGTCGCCCAAGACTAAGTCTTCGCAGCACTTGGGGCTTGCATCCAAGTGACCCTTGTGAACGGGGGTTTCAAGCCCTGCCATGCGCGGGCATTCCTTTAGTAGTTAGTAGTTAGTAGTTAGTTTCTTACGTGATTATGCTTGCGGAGGAAACCTGAGGGGCTGTGGTCTGAACTTGGTTCAGACCCTTGTACGCCCCGTCCGCGCATCTCACGCGCTTTTAGTTTTATTTATCGATCAGACCTCAGACCGATTAACCAAGAACTAAGAACTAATAACTAATAACTAGAATCTCCGCCCCGCGTCGGCGAAGAGATTCAACTGCTTCTTTCTCTTTAGTAAAATCGATCGAGATCGAGGGCATAAAGTTGTTGTGGTTAATAGTTAACGGCTAATAGGAGTGTATCTTAACTTAAAATAATAGCCTTGAGCCTTTTACTTGCTTTCAACCAGTTTTTGAGCTTGCCGATTACTTTTGAGCGTGGGCTATGCTTTGGTTTCCCAAGCTTATAGAACCACGCTGTTGAAAAATGGTATGACTAGGTTTTCGCTCGATCGAAATTGATTTGATAGACTAAAAATCTAATCAGTGAACAATTATCAATGATTTAAGATCATGCCAGAAACTAAAGAGAAGCAAATAACTGATGATGCGGGAGAATGCGAACACTGGATTGTTGATAACAATAGCTCTCATCAACCCTATTTTCCCTCAGAAGAAAGAACCTTTCCTGAGCCTTATCGACTATATCGTTTTCTGACAGATTTAGATGATGTTCTGGCTTCAACTCCTGCTGATTATCAGAGAATTCAGCGAATTTTTCCTTTAGTACGACAATTACTGACTAGTTCTTATTGGCTACAAATGGAATATAACGAACCTTCCCCTCAACTGGGTTGGTCAGTTAAAATGCTCTATCAAGAACCAGATTATCCTTTGACTATACAAATGGTTGCTTGGTCGCCAGGTAAGGTTTCCCCCATTCATAATCATGCTACCTGGGGAATTGTTGCTTTAGTTAGTGGAGAAGAAAAAAATAATTTTTGGCGACGTTCTCCTGATGCTCAACATCCAGATCGTATTACTAAAGTAGGAGAACACATACTAGTACCTGGAGATATTATCGGGTTTATGCCAGAAGCAATTCATAGTGTAGAACCTTCTACCGATGAACCTACTATTACTTTTAATATCTATGGTGCAACAGATTTTGCCCAAAGATACGAATTTGATCCAGTTAAACATACTGCTAAGAATTTTTAAAATTAAATTTAAAGAATAAGACTAGGTAATAGATGAAAATCAATTTAAGAATTTGGCGACAATCCAACTCTGATAGTCAAGGCAAATTCGTTAACTATGAAGTCGATCGAGTTTCTCCTGAAATGTCTTTTTTGGAGATGCTAGATGTACTCAATGAGCAACTAATTTATCAAAATCAAGAACCAGTAGAATTTGATAGTGACTGTCGGGAAGGTATTTGTGGTTCTTGTGGTTTAATGATTAATGGTATTGCCCACGGACAACAAAAACTAACCGCCACTTGTCAGTTACATATGCGCTCTTTTCAAGATGGGGATACTATTACCATCGAACCTTGGCGAGCCAAAGCTTTTCCTGTAGTTAAAGATTTAGTAGTCGATCGATCTGCTTTCGATCGTATTATCGCTGCTGGGGGTTATATATCTGTGAATACAGGAGCAGCACCTGATGCTAATACTCTGCCTGTAGCCAAAGAAAATAGCGATCTCGCTTTCGATTATGCTAGTTGTATTGGTTGTGGTGCTTGTGTTGCTGCTTGTCCTAATGCTTCTGGTTCTCTCTTTACTGCTGCTAAAATAACTCATCTAGCTTTACTGCCTCAAGGACATCCCGAACGAAAATTACGAGTAAACAATATGGCAGAACAAATGAGTCTAGAAGGTTTTGGCGATTGTTCTAATCATGGTGAATGTGAAGCTGTTTGTCCTAAAGGCATTTCCATCGACGCAATCGCAACCATGCGTCGAGAATACCTTAAAGCCCAATTTTGAAATATTATGATGAATACACAAACACCAAGAGATATTGCTAAAACAGCTTTAATTGAAGCACTAAAAAACAATGGTGGCGATACCAAAAATGAAAAGGTTGTAGAAGCTATAGAAAAGTTAGTATCTTTCAACCCAGAGAGCGCACCTACAGAAAACAGTAAACTACTAGAAGGTAATTGGCTATTAATTAACGCACCAAATTTTCCCGATCGCCAACCCGATTCTCAAAACCGCTATATTTATACTCTGGGAAGACTAGCGTTCAATATGTTTGAGTCTGTTGAACTTAAAGTAGAGGATGAACCTACTATTACTTTTAATATCTATGGTGCAACAGACATGGATGTTTGGGATGAGCAAAACATCAGATATAGATCCTCAAACAGGGAAAAGAGCTTTTACGATGAAAAAGTCTCCGCAAGGAAATCTAAAAGTGCTTTACTTGGACGAAGATTTGCGAATTACTAGAGGCAATCGGGGAACTATATTAGTATGCCAGCGACAAGTGGAGAAATAACCCACAAGATTATGGACTATTAGTCTTATATTCTCGAATTATTGAAACAAATTATGACAATTATGGGGATAAGTAATTCAGACTACGTGTTTTTACTTAGTAGCTTATGTACAATACATTTTGAGTTAATGAAAAAGTTCTCACAACAAAATTAATTTAAAGAGGAGGTTACAACTCAAGAATGATCTGGAATAATCGTTCCACCTAAAAAAATCTATAGTCCTTGCTTTAGTAGGAAAACTTGATTGGTAAAATGATTGGCTTATCGCTGAAAAATCCACACAAATTCTTGAAGATTATCACTATAGATGGATTAGGGTTGAATAATAAAGGGAGGGAATGTGAATGGTTTTTAAATCGAAAGAACTAGGGTTTCTCAAAATTTTGGCAACATAACCAAATTTACCAATGAAACCAATCAAAATAAAATGCCTCAGTTATCAAAATTCAATTTTTACTTTATCTGTTATATTGGGCGCGATCGCTACTTTTGTACTTAATTTCATTTTATCTGTCCAATTTAGTGTCCAAGCTCAAGATAGCCTCAATATTCAACCAAATACTTCTACCATTTCTTGTCCTCTGATAGATGACAGAATAGGTGACAACTCTCAGACGAAAAATCCAGAAGAAGCATTTGACTTTGAAGAAGCTGTGTTTGTTGACCCGCCTAATCCTAATGAGGCAACACCAGTTAATATTGGACTATACGTTATTGATATCTCGAATGTTAATGCTGTTGAGAATACCTATCGCTTAGAAGGCTTAATAGATTTGGTTTGGTGCGATCCTCGTTTTAGGCTTGATAGTCAAGAACAGCAAAATAAAATTTATCTCGAAGAAGATGCAGTAGAAAAAATACAACGTATATGGTGGCCCAGTATTACTTTTACTAATGAGGTAGGAGAATACTTTAGGAAAAATGAAGAACTAATTATTTTTGCTGAGGGTACTGTTGAGTATAAAGAAAAGTTCAGTGTTGAACTAAAATCTTTTTTTGACCTGACTAAATTTCCTTTTGACGAACAAACTCTTAAAGTTGAAATAGAGTCTTTTGCTTGGGATGAAAATGATATAAAGCTACAGGTAGATGAACAGAAAATCGGCTTTAATCCTCGTCTTAACCTACCAGAGTGGAAAATTGGTGACATAGAAACTCAGATAAAGCAAACCCAAGAAATTAGGTCAGAAGTACCCTTTCCTAAGTTTTTAATGCAGATTAAGTTAATCCGCAGACCAGGTTTTTATTTATGGAAAGTGATTATTCCTCTGATGATTTTGGTAATAATTTCTTGGTCTGTTTTTTGGATGGCTGAAGAGAGTTTAGCCGATCGAATTAGTTTTTCTTTGACAGGCATTTTAACAGTAGTTGCTTATCAATTTCTGATTTCAGAAAATCTTCCCAATATTTCTTACTTAACGCTAATGGATGCAATTCTGTCTCTTTCTTTTGTTGCCATAGCCTTAACAGTTGCCGAAAATATCGTGGTTAATTGGTTAAATGTAAGCAATCTAAAATTTCTAGCAATTAAAGTAGACCGTACTTGCCAACTTGCATTCCCTACTATATTCGTATTTTTGCTATTTGGTATCACCTTATCTTATCTTGTGGATTAACTAAGTAGAATACTCTAAATAAAGTTAATAGTTTAGAGTAGTTAGTGGTTAGTAGTTAGTGGTTGGTGGCAAAACCATTATAATTTGAACATTTTTGTAACTAAAGCTAATCTAGTACAAGTTCTTTAAGTTGTGTCTAGATAATGGTTATTCAAAACTTTGACATTTTGAATTTTGTAGGTCATAGATACCATAGAATCCCAGCAATCCTAGAAGTTCTAAGTTCTTGGAGGCATTGAAATCGGCGTGTTCAACCCCATGACGACAATTAACGCACAAGAACTTATCTCCTCTACGATTTCGCCTGTCCCATTTGAAACAGTGTCGGCAAAATTGCGAAGTTTTCCAGGGATTTTTGCGTATTACCTCAATTCCCAGTTCTTCACATTTTCGCCCCAACAAAGTCTCAGAGTACTTATAAAGCCAATGGGACAACCGCCTGTTAAATTGGCGAGAAAACGTTCCTCTTGTACCCGATTTAACCTTTTTCAAATCTTCAACTACAATAGCCTTGATTTGAGAAAAGTCTATTTGTTTAAGAGCAGCACCAATCATAGATTTAACTTCTGCTCTGGTGTGCTTTTGACGCTTGGCAAACTCCTGAGTTTTTTTGTAGATAGCATCTCCTGTAGTTTGCCCATCACTAAAAACCAGCCCGTTTTTATAGTTAGAATCCATCCCAACTATCTTTCCTTCTTTTTTAAGCTGGGGACGTTCTTTTTCCAAGATAAAATCAATCCAGAGTCTACCATCTCTTCTAATACCCATACGGATAGTTTTAGACATCTGCCAACCATCAGCTATTCTTTGTTGAATCAACTTGCTAGATGGGACTGGAATTATCAATCTAGGCGCACCAGAACCAATCAACTTTACTGCCCAGTCGAAACCATTCTGCTCAAATTTTTCAATAGTGACAAAATGATAGAACAGCGTGACGGTGTGATATCTCAATCTGGGTTTACGTTTAACGTTTTTCTTGTGCTGACTTCTGACTATTTCTTTGGCTTGTTTGGCAAGAGCTTGACACAGCCTGGTAGTAGTCTGAAAGCGATTTTTGCCCAGATGTACTGTCGGCAAGTCAGCCAGTTTTCCACTAAAGTCCTGCCTTTGCCAAAACAGATCGACGTAATATTGCATTACATCGTGACAAAAATACACAAAGTTTTTAACAGTAACTGCTTTTCCTGGGTTCAAGTCATTGAGGTAAACCCTAGCAGTTCGTTTCATCAGATATTGTTTGCTCTTTTTTGCCATAGAATGATTGTACGACATTATCAAGTACAAATAAATGGCTAAATTAACTTCAACAGTAACTTTTAGATTAACCAAAGAGGAGAAAGAAATATGGCTCAAATATTGTGAATTAGAAGCAAGAACACAAAATGATGTATTTCGTGAATACCTGCGTTCAATAAAGCGCAAATTGTCAAAGAAAATCAAAGAAATGGATAACTAGTTACTATGCGTAGAAACTGGGAGTTACTTAGAAATTTTGGTTTAGAAGCAATCCCTATTGTGAAAATAAGAGAATCTCTACTCAAAGATTCTAAGTTAGATCAAAATTATTTAATTTTAATTCTTAGTTCTTGTTTGATCGCTACTTTTGGTTTACTGATTAATAGTGCTGCAGTGATTATTGGGGCGATGATCATTGCACCTTTAATGCTACCATTACGGGGACTTTCTTTTGCTACCCTAGAAGGAGATGCCAAGTTACTCCGTAGTAGTGCTGAAGCGATCGCTCTAGGAACAGTAATGGCGGTTGGTTGCTCTTTGTGTATTGGTTTAGTTATTGGTTTACCTCAGTTTGGCTCAGAAATTTGGTCAAGAACTCAACCTACTTTAATTGATTTACTAATTGCGACCGTTGCTGGAGGAATTAGTGGATATGCCAAAATTCGTCCAGAAATGAGTGATGCTATTCCAGGGACAGCAATTTCTGTGGCTTTGATGCCTCCTCTTTGTGTTGTTGGTTTAACCTTATCCCAGGGACGGTGGGAAGCAGCTTTAGGTGCAAGTCTACTATATCTAACTAACCTGATTGGCATTAATTTAGCCTGTATTGTTGTTTATGTCTGGGGAGGATACGCCCGCAGTAATGAGTTAGGTAGAAATTTATCTTGGGGTGTATCTATTGCCCTAATTATTATGTTAGCTATTCCTCTGGGAATTAGTTTTTGGCAACTATCTAATCAAGCTAAAGTTAATTACTCGATTAACAGGATTTTAGTTACTGAGTCTCAGTTAAATAAGAAGAGTATTGAAGTTGAAAATTTACGAGTTGACTGGAAAACCAAACCACCTTCAGTTCTCTTAAAGGTTAAGGTTGCTGAACCTATTTCTTCATCGGAAGTTGAAGTAGTTGAAAAATTTTTAAGCCAAGAATTGAAACAAAAATTTATTGTTGTTTTTGATGTTACTGCCTCCCAACGAGTTCAATCCTCGCTGTTACAATCTCCTCTGACTAATCAAGAGGAGAAATAAAACCACCTAGCGTCCAAGATAGCGAGATGCCATACCGATTGCATCAGCAATATCTACGTCTCCGTCTCCATCAGCATCTAAAAAATTATTGAGAACAGGATTAGCAGCTTGAACATTACTAGCATTATTACCTGTTTTGAGGAAATTCAGTACTAGAGGAACTAGAACAGGCAAAAGGGTATTGATAGTCTGGGAATTCAACCCTGTTTTGTTGCTAATTGTCGCGATCATATTTTGTATTTGAGAATTATTAAATAAAGTTTGTACTGCTAAAGGACTAGCTTGAGTTCCTGCAAATTGATTGACAAGTTGTTGTGCTTGGCTTTCTCCCCCATGGCTGCGTTGTTCTTGTAGGGCAGAACGGGTAAATTTGCCAATAATAGACATAGCGGATTGTATATCTCCGTAGTTAGCAGCATTACTATTGCTATCGCTAAGCTGTTGTACAACTCCAAGAATATTACCCAATTGACCAGAATTTGCTTCTAACTCAGGATTATCGATCGCGCTTAAAATTTGCTTAAACAGACTCATACTTATTCAACTTCCTCTTGATTAGCCCATAGCTAATGCGTTATTTAATCATTTAATTATTGAATTTGCAAACTATCTCGATCGGATTGTTCTAGATTTATTTCCCATTTAGGTGGTGATGATTCAAGATTATATTGATAACTAGCCAAACATTGTTGTTGATGATTAAAAATATGCAATTCGTAACCATACTTTCTGGCAACTGTACCAAATTGGTTGATAAAGCGATATCTTCCCAAGTAGTCTAATAGAGTCCACAATTGCCAGTTAACAGTTAAATTAATCTGCTTGATTTCTGGATAAGCTAGCCAATCATTAATTAATCTACCCCCAAAAGGATCGAATTGTTGTCTAGCCCACCACAAACTAGGCAAGGCTATACTAGCTATGGATATTTTCTGTTCCTTAGCAACTAAGTTATTGGTAGATTTATGATTATTTTTAGTGGATAATTGTTGCTCTGACTCATGCTCACAACTAATTATTTGTGTAGATGCCTTAGTCTGAGCAGAAGTTGTTCTGCCAGCCAATAGAGAGCAAATTGTTAGTAAACAAATGATTTTCTTATTCATTTATAATTGGCTACTTCTGCTTTCTATTATGAGCGAAACAAAAATCAATAGTCAACCTAGAATTCAAGTATGCAGACATACAGAAATTCCAAGTACTTAAGCAAAATTAATTAATATCGACTTAATTTAGTTACCATTTTGGTACGAGAGGACACCTCTAACTTACGAAATATTCTTTTTAAGGCTTGCTTAACTGTAACCGTTCACTCCCCCCTTCTAAAAAAACGGTAGATGGAATCAAAATAGTGGCAAGAACTCGGATTGATGTATGCTTATTTCATGGCTGGACTAAGTAAAGATGATTTGGCACAAATGAATCGAGACTACTTCCAATCTTTAGAG
>JASJDI010000225.1 GCA_030065155.1 Xenococcaceae cyanobacterium MO_188.B29 | reverse complement strand
CTTTGTTTGGGCTTGATTTTTGTTTAAATATTGGCGATCGCTCTCTAGAGGAATGTTCAATTCAGTTAGTAAAAGCTTTGTACCTTATTCTGACTAGCAAAATTGTTTAAGTACCGCTAAAATCTCTTGTCCGAGAATCTTGAGACTACCTGATTGAGCAGAACGCAATCCCCCCATTAAAGTTAGTAAGGTGGTTTTCCCAGAACCAGAAGGACCAGTGAGAATGACTATTTCGCCCTTGTAAAGTTCTAAATTGATATCAGATAAAACTTGTTTGCGAAGATCGCCCTGACCAAAATAATGATCGAGATTGTGGGCTGAAATAATTGGTTGGGAAAGTAAAGATGCTGAGTTCATGGCTAATAGTGAGTTAATCATCGTTGATTCTCTAGAGTTCCTATAGAAACACTTCATTCAGTAGTTCTTGACGATAGCGATCGCGATTAACAATTTTCGGCACGAATAATTAGTCGCTCATATTTTTATTATATCTAACATTTGTTATAAAAAACTAAATTAAGCACAAAAGATCTCAATCGAATCAGCAATAGTCCTTCACAAGTTTCTCAATCTTAATTCCTAAGTTAAAGATGGCAACCTCCTAGCTGCAATCACAGGGACTCTGATAACTATGTGGGCTATGGCTACAAAAACTATACCCAGCAAGTATGCGATCGCTTGCTGCCAAACTTGTGATAATGGAGCGAACATTATCCAATTTACTTTACAGTACCCAACAAAGCACTACACCCAAATACTTCGATGTAGAAAGATGGAACATTTTGACAAGGTAGTGGGATGGATTGCAGTCGGAATATCGATCGCGATCGCCTGCTTTTGGGCATTTTGGGGCATTATTGAAAACTTCCATGAGGGTTGGTATTACCAGTCTTTGCTGCGGAATGTCGGATTGATGTTGTTACAGTATCTCAGCCCCGTGCTCATCTTCATCGGAGTTACTCTAGTTTCAATCTACTATCCGCGTGTGGGTGGCAGCCTCCATCTGATTATTGCTTTGTTTCTGGTTTGGTTTTTTCGAGCATCTTCTAATGCAGCTACGTTTTTCATCATTGTACCGTTGGTGCTACTCGGCGTTCTTTACTGGTTTGGTAGCTCACAACCTCGTAAGGTTGCCACTTATCTGATCGTAGGCTTACCTTTGCTCACAGTCGCTATATTCGGGGCAGAACCGATCTGGCGTGTCTCACACCGTATCAATGATGGCAATCTAGCAGCTAGGTTAGTGAAAGGTAATAGTGTCAAGTTGATTTGGGCACCTGATGGGCCAGGATGGCCTCGCCAAGGGGCGAGTTGGTATGAAGCAAGAGAAGTGTGTCAATATCTTGCAGAAGATGGCAAATTTCTAGCCAGCACACCCCAGCATATTTGGCGTTTACCGACAGTGGACGAAGCGGTGCGTTCTATGTCGCGTCATTCCGAAAACAGTGAGGGGAGATGGGACTCTCAGAAGGCTCAAGCTTCGTATCAAACTCGACCAGATAAGGAGACTCCACTTTGGAACGTACATTCTCAAGTAATTTACTGGTGGACGGATACAGAAGTAGATGAGGAGCAGACATACATAATTGCCTACGATGGCAAGGTTTGGCAGAGAACAAAACGATTTCGCCTGGGATATTTGGGATTTCGATGTGTAAAAGAACCGTCCACGGACTAGGGGGGTTTGTTTCTTCGAGAATCGAGCCTGTCAGGAGAACATATGTTTCCCAAAAAGCATACATACTAACAAAATACATGAGGAGAAGTAAGATGCAAGAGTTATCCTTAGTCTCACAGATTAGCTTATATGTACTGATGGCATTGATTGGTGTCTATACACTGCTGGTCGGAGTTGTGCAGGTAATGGTGCTGAAGGGTAAAGCTATGAAAAATCCTGATGGGTCGTCAGATGACTGGCACGAGCAGAAGACCCATTATGGTATCGCTTTCGCTGACTTAGTGCTCGCTTGTCCAGTCAGCATCGTAGGCATTGTCCTGGTATTCTTTGCACCTCGTTGGGGTTACTATCTGCTGGCTTTAGTCAGTTTCTGGTTTGTTTGGGCTAATACCATGACCACGGCAACCAGCCTACGGTTCGAGAAACCAAACATTAACCTGAATTGGTTTCTCGTCTTTCCCTTTGGGATTTTTGTAGGGTTGACTTATCTTGTCTGGACATTTATCCACTTTGACACCATTTACTGTATGTAAAATCGTATAAGGAGATAAAAAAATGAGGATAGTATTAGGCATTATCTGTGTGCTGTTCGGGGGTTTTGGTTGGCTTGGACAAACAATATCAGGAATTAATTATCCCCTCGCTCAGAGATTGGGTTTGCAGGAAAAGAGCAAAGGAACAGACCCTTTATTTCGACGAGCAGAAACCAATACCGCTAGATGGGACTCTTTTGTACTTTGGACACTTTTGGCATCTGGTGTCTTGATGCTGACCAATAACCAATGGTGGCCCTACTTATCATTAATCGCTGGTGGGATTTACCTAGATACAGCGGGAAGAGAGGTGGCAAAATTGTTGAGCTTAAGTAAAGAAGGCATCAAAATTGGCACTCCCAAGGACTTGAAAGTCGCAGCAGTTTTCTTTCCCATGATGTTCATTATTGCTAGTTGGTTAATCATCTACTCATTATGGTTTCTTGCAGGGCAGATGAAATAATATCATTGCCGTGTAGAACTCAAACGGCTTAAGGCGCGTGTTTATTTTCTCTAGCTCTTCAAACATATATTTCTCCATTTTTACCTATTGCTGCTAGAAAATATCAGCAGGATCGGCGGATTGTAGTTTACGCATCGCGATCGCTCCTGAAGTACCACACATCAAAATTGTGAGAAACAGCACCATAACGGCACGACTGGATTTCATGGCAATTTCTAACAACGTTGCAGCGTAAGAAATCTGATATAGTCCGATGGAAACCAAGAAACCAGGAATAAATCCCAAAGCAGCTAAGATTAATGCTTCCTGCATGAGCATAATTAGTAAATAGCGATCGCTATATCCCATTGCTTTGAGAGTGGCATATTCAGGCAAATGTTCGGAGACATTAGAGTAGAGAATCTGGTAAACAATAATGATGCCCACCAAAAAGCCCACAAAGACTCCCAGATTAAAGATAAAACCCGTTCCTTGATTTGCCCAGTAATCGATTTCCAATTGAATAAATTCTGGTACTGTCAAAACTTTTACATCATTAGGCAATCCTGCTCTTAGTTGTGCTTGAACTGTTGCTAAATCTGCATCTGCTGTTAGTTGAATTAGTCCAATATCTACCTGAGTTGGATTGCGATCTCGCACCAGATTAAAAAAAGTCGAATCACTAGCTAGCAAGTTGCCATCTGCACCGAAAGAAGCTCCCATTTTAAACAATCCCACGGTTTGCACGACGCGATCGCTCACCTGAGCTTCTAAATTTCCCTGAGTTTTCCCTAACTGAGGTATTGCACCATATTCAGGGCGAGAAGCGCGATCGAATAGCACCCGATTCAACATTTGCAGTTGCTCTATATTGCCTTCCGCATCAGACATATCAAAGGCAGAATTAAGAGGATCGAAGCCAAAAACTAAAATGCTTTTTTTGAGATGAGTATCGGGATTACGCCAATTGGCAAAACTTACATAAACGGGATCGGCTGATGCCACTCCATCATATGCTAGTGTTTGATGAATTCTGGTTCTCGGAAAGTTTTTCATGTCAATTAAAGTTTCGACCTGACGATTAACTAATACTAAATCACCTTGCAGTTTTTGATGGGGATTAGTAGCCGAGTCATATAAAGCATCGAGCATTCCTAACTGAAAGAACATCAGTACATCGGCAAAGGCAATACCACCAATCGCGATCGCTAATCTGACTTTTTCTTTCATTAATTGTCGCCATGCCAAAGGTGTTTTTTTAAAAAGTTTGTGCATAGTTGCTAGGGGCGAACGGCCGTTCGCCCGTACAGTCATTAGTTTGGGAATTGACCCTACAGTGATTAATGAATAGTCGATTGCACTATGGCAGAGCGGTTTTCAAATCCGAGGTTCTCGCTTCATTGTCCAAATGCAGGGACTACCACCTGACAATTCACCTTGCCAGAGAATCACAAACCCATGTTTCTGATAGAAACGGACAGCTTGTTCGGTAAAAGTAGCAACGTAACATGGCATACCTTCCCTATCTGCCTGTTCAAAAACGGGTTGCAAAAGTAAACTACCAATTCCTTGCCCTTGATAGGTAGGTGCAACGCCTAGTAAATTTAGAGTCCAGTGAGGTTCATTCATTTCATGAGACTCCTGTTTAATTAAGGTAAAGGATAACGATAGGCATTGCCCTAGTCTGTGCCAACCGAATTTCCAAGGCAACGCAAATAACATTGGTAAAACTTGCCAAATATTAATCTCAGATTTCCCTGGGGGTATCCAAGCTGCCACACCCTTCAAATCACCTGCGGTTGTATAAATATGGTTGTATAGCTGGCAATTACTTAAGCCAATCTTACAATACCATCTGAGGGCATTTACTCGTGCCTGTTCTGCTTCAGGGGTAATATAGCGAAACATGGGGTCTTCATCAAATGCTTTAGCAAGAATTTCGCTGGCTCGATCGATTTCGGATGGATTAAGAAGGACAATATTAGAAGTCATAATAGTTTCACCACAGTAGTTCGTTTATAAACTCAATAATTTTCGGCGTGTCAAGCTTCCACAAAGCTGCTAGAAAATTAGCTTTTGCTTGCTCCCGTTTGATTCCTGATGAGTAGAAGTAATCGCCAGCCACACCAGCTATAGTTTTCCTCACATAAGTTTTTCTGCGCCAAAAGCGAAACCAAGTAAATACTGTTTTATTTCTCATGATGAAAGATCTTCACTGAAACAATCTAAATCAAACATTCGTTATAAATTGGGGCAAGTGAGGAGCTTGACGAGTAATCCCCTGTTCCACCAGCTGATTTTCTGTTCCTAACAGAATAGCTGTCTGTACTTGCAAATTAGTCAAACCAGCTACCTTCTCGCTATCTTCAGGAGTAAGTAGAATTTTGACCTCCACCACACGGCGATCGAGATTTTCTCCTGGTTGATTGCTAAAAACCTTCTGTTGGCTAACCTGTAAATCGATTTCGCTGACTGTACCGTGCAGTTCTTCTGATAATACTTTGCTAGTAATTAATGCAGTCTGTCCTAAACGAACTTTACTAATATCGGTTTGATAGACTTCTGCAACTACAACCATTTTGTTAGTTTGTCCCAATTCAGCAATACCCTGTTCTTCATCAATAGTTTCTCCCGGATAGCTGTGAATCTTCAAAATTTGACCTACTATTGGAGTACGTACGTAAGCTTGAGCGAGTTCGGTTTCGGCTCTTTTCACAGTAGCGATCGCTCTGTCTAATTCCGCTTGTGCTGTCTTTACATCTACAGGACGAACTTCAGCAATGCGATTAAGAGTTGCTTTAGCTGATGCTATTTGAGCTTGCAGGGTTGTAATAGTTCGGTTTTCGGTTGCCAGTGCTTCTTCTAATTGAGCCTGTGCTGTTTCCCAAGTCAAGCGTTTATTATCTCTTTGGGATGCAGAGATTGCTCCATCTTGATATAAAGATTCATAACGGTTATATTCCGCTTTAGCGGTACGAACTTCTGATTGCCAACGATTAATGGTTGCCTTTTGCGCCTTAATTTGTCCTCGTAATTCTGCTTCCAGTTGGGTAATATGGGCTTGTTGAGCTTCAATTTCCCCAGTTTTTGCACCAGCTTTTACTTTTGCTAGTCTGGCTTGGGCAACTTTAACTTCTTTCTGCGCTTCTTCTAAAGCAGCTTGGAGACGATCGCGACTTGCTAAAGTCGCTACAACTCGATCGGCTTTAACCCAATCTCCTCGCTTGACTAAAAGTTGAGCAACGCGATCGCCTTCTAACGCGATCGGTGCAAATAGATGAATTATTTCAGTTTCTGGTTCTAATCGACCTAAAGCTGTTACTTTACTGATAATAGGTGCAGTTTTTACTGGAGGGGATGATTTATCTGGCTCTGACTGGGAACTTTCCCAGAGAACAGTCGCGCCACCAAGCATTGTTGCAGTAACCAGGAGTCCAATTAGCCAATGTTTTGATGATTTTGAAGACGCGGAAGCGTTCATGTTAAAACCTCCGATAATGAGGGGTTAAAGCTGTGAATGATTGCTTTTGCTCTTATTATATCTAACATTTGTTATAAAAACAAATTGATTATTTTTATTAAGATCTTGGTTGATTGTCTAAATAGGTAGACAGCATTTGAGCAAGTAAATCTATTTGTTGTCGTAAATCCACTGATTCTGGATCTAAGGCGCGTTGAGATATTAAACCATCTATGAGACAGGAAACATGCTGAGCGATCGCCAAATCGTTAATACCAAGAAACTTCATCATTTCTTCTTGATAGCGTTTGTAGGAACATTTAACTGCTTCAACAAGCTGTTGTTGTTCTAAATCTGGCTGTTGAAAGAAATTAATAAACAGTAAAGTTTGCTTGTAAAAGTAATCTTCATTTTCCGCGATAAATTCACCAAGAGCTAATATTCTTTCTTTAATGGTTTTTAAGTTTTGAACCTCAATTTTATCAGTTGCACGAAGAATATCTTGTTCGGTTATTTCTTCAATTAATTGTCTGAATAGCTCTTCTTTGCTGGCAAAGTAATGATATAAAGTCCCAGTAGAAACACCAATTTCTTTGGCTACCTGTCGCATAGTCAGCGAGCCATATCCTCTCTGAGCAAACAGATCGAAACACTTCGCCAGGAGTTTTCGACGATAAAGAGCGTGATCGACAATTTTAGGCATGGATAACATAATAGCTTACTACCATCTTATTATATCTAATGTCCGTTATGAATCAGAATCAACCAACAAATCGGCATTTAACAAAAGGCTTTGGTGATTACTGGTTTCCTCACATTGAAGAATCGCCGTCAGAGGTATTCAACTACTTCTCTTAGAGCAAGAATAGACAAATTATGGCAAGAAGTTACAAGATTTGGGTGAACGTTAAATTGTAATTTGAAAAATGTTGTTAAATATCTAACCCAATCCTATTTTTAAAGGCATTGGAGAAGTATCAATGAAGTGGCAATTAACGACATTGTAATACGTTTATTTAGTCAAGAATTATAAACACGTACACCAGATAAAATCATGAAAGTTGGCATTATTGGTTCGGGAAATATTGGCGGAAATTTAGGCAAGCATTGGGCAAAAGTAGGACATGAAGTGATGTTTAGTTCTCGACATCCCGAAGAACTCAAACCAATGGCTGAAAAAGCAGGAGCCAAAATAGGTACGCCAGAAGAGACTGCTGCTTTTGGAGAAGTTATTTTACTAGCAATTCCCTATGGGAAAGTTCCCGATTTAGCGCAGCAAATTGGCAGTTTAGACGATAAAATTCTCATCGATGCAGCTAATCCCTATCCCCACAGAGATGGAGATATGGCGCAAAAAGTAATTGATGATAAGTCTCAAACAGCAACTGGTTATGTCGCCAGTCAGTTTCCAGGGGCAAAAACAGTTAAAGCCTTTAATTCTATCTATTTTAAAGTGATAGAAGAAAAAGCATTTCGTTCTGGGGATGACAGAATTGCCGTTCAGGTTTGTAGCAATGATGAACAGGCAAAAGAAACAGTTAAGCAACTTATTGAAGAGATTGGTTTTGCTCCTCAAGACTTGGGGGATCTTAGCAAAGGTGTTCTTTTTGAACCTGATGCCCCACTTTATAACCAAAATCTCAAAATTGATGAAGCTGAAAAACTATTAAGTCAAATTCAATAATAGCTAGCAAAAAATCTCAGCCATTAATTGCGCATCAATTATTGTAGTACCGTAATTTTTCATCATAATTTGAAAATATGCCATTTCATGATAGTACTGAGTTACCAGCAGGATGCTGCGCTCCCAAAACCATATTAGATCGAGAATTATCAGTCGGAGATCGCCTTCAAATTACGGAGTTACTCCACCGCATCTATTTGTGTGAGGACAGTCGAGATTACGAGGCACTAAAGCAAATTTTAGTAGATGACTATATCAACGAGCATCCTTTATTTGGTCGACATGAGAATGCAAGTAGTTTGATTGAATGGTTAAAAAATAATCCTGCGGGTTTTGATGGTATTCGACATAATTGTTTAAATTCAATAACTCGCGGAATTAGTAAAGATATCGCGGAGTCGGTTAGCTATATCATGGTACTCCAGCTTTTTCCTGCTAAATCCCGTAAAGAGTCGCCGAGTGAAGAATTAGACTCTTTATTGCCTCGTACTATAGCTCATGGTGTCGTAGTCGATCGCTGGATTAAAAAAGAAGATATTTGGTATTTACAACATCGAGTTTATCAACAAATGTCTGTTAATAGTGCTTTTTTGCCAGATAGTGCTATGCGGGAAGAAACTGCAAAAACACCAAAAAATACAAGAAGTTCAGATTATTATTATGAAAGCAGCAAGACTTTATAGTACCGAACAACCTTTAAAAACAGAATCAATACCAGAACCCCAACTACGTTCTGGTAGCGTTATTGTCAAACTTCTCAGCACTCATGTCCCACCTTTTACTAATAAAGTAATTTCTGGTGAACTTGGCTACGCTTTACCTGAGTTTCCTTTTACTCCTGGTACAAGTGCGATCGCAATTATTGAAGCAGTTGCGGATGATGTTTTCGATCTAGAAATTGGTCAAAAAGTATTTTGCGATCCTTATATTTATTCCCAGACTGCGGGGGCAAAACCTGACGGAATTTTAATGGGATGGACTGGGTTGGCTGAAGCATCAACGAGACTTCAAACTTTGTGGAAAGATGGTACTTTTGCCGAGAAAGTTCTTTTTCCTGCCCAATGCTTGACACCATTAGGAGAGGCTGAGTCTTTTCCCGCAGAAAAGTTAGCCTGTCTGAGTTACCTAACTATTGCTGCTGGCGGTTTAACTCGCGCTCCTTTTAATCGCTCTCAAACCCTGGTTGTTAATGGTGCAACGGGAGGATTAGGTTCTGCTGCTGTGCTAGTAGGATTGGCGATGGGTGCTGCTAAAGTTATTGCAGTGGGAAGAAATAAAGAGCAACTCAAATCTCTCGAACAACTAGACAAACGAGTTATTAGCATCGCTACAGAAGGGAACATAGAATCAGACTCCGAAGCGATTAGGAATGCTGCCAATGGTGGTGCTGATGTAGTAGTTGATTTACTAGGTGGTGTGTCTAAACCAGAACCCACACTTACTTGTCTTAATGCTTTGCGTCGTGGCGGTACGGCAGTTTTTGTTGGCGGAGTTAGTGTAGATATTCCCCTTCCCTATCCCAAGATTATGCTGGAAGAATTAACTATCAAGGGTTCTTTTATGTATCCCAGACACATACCTGACGAACTACTAAAAATGATTAGTGCGGGAACTCTCAACCTGGATGCAATAAAAGTCAAGACATTCAGCTTAGACGAAATAGAAACAGCAATTAACCAAGCATCTTCTTCTAAGGGGCTTGAATATTGTGTTGTAGTTCCCGATTGAGGCTAAACAGCTACCCAAATAATTATTTCAAATAAATTATTTATTAGACAATACAGGAGCATAAACCTAAACATGAAAATTGGTATTCTCGGTAGTGGTAATATGGGACGCTCTTTAGGTATTCTTTGGGCAGAACAAAAACACGAAGTATTTTTCGGCGCACGTACAACAGAAAAAGGAAAAGCAGTCGCTGAATCTGCGGGGAATAATACCCAGGGTGGCACGAATGATGAAGCAGCAGCTTTTGGGGATGTACTTTTATATACAATTCGTGGTATTAATCCCACAGAAGTACTCACTAAAACTTTACTTATCCAGCGATCGATTATTCTTTAGCAGAGAAACTAGCCTCCGAAGTTCCCCAGGCGCGGATAGTAAAAGCTTTTAACACAATGGCACAGGAAGTATTTGAACTATCCCCACAACCACTAAAAGAATATAACGTTTCCGTATTTGTAGCAGGCGATGACGAGGATGCTAGAAAAATTGTGATGAATCTCGCAGCCGATATTGGTTTTATCCCTGTTGATTGTGGTGAGTTACGTTTTTCTCGACTTCTGGAAGGATTGGGAGATTTTATTCGCTATCTGATCATTGGTCAAAAACTCGGTTCTTATACAACTATCTCTGTTAAAACTCTACCTATTGCACAAAACCAGCGTTTAGGTGGAAGACAATCTTCATCTCTCAAATAAAATTATCATGACTAAAGTAAACAACACTGCCACTTTTGTAGAACGATACTTCCAAGCAACCCAAAGTAATGATGCTGCAACCTGGGCAGCTTGTTTTGCCACAGATGCCACTGTTGACGATCCTGTAGGAAGCCCACCAATTAAAGGAAATGATGCCATTTTAGAACGAGGACAAGAGTTTATGGCAAATTTCCAGACGGTAGGTTTATATCCAGAATATGTTTCTGTAGATAATCTTAGAGCAGGAGCAAAGTGGACTGGTCGCGGTATATCCAAGAATAATCGATCGCTTAAATTCGAGGGTATTAATTTTTTTGAATTCGATGAGACAGGCAAGATTATTAACCTTGTCGGTTTTTGGAATCCTGAAGACATGATTGAAGCGTAACTAAAAATAATTTATACACACTAATAAAAGAAGCACAATATGACAAACAATAGAAAAGTTGCGGTAATTACTGGTAGTCATAAAGGATTAGGACTAGCGATCGCTCGTAAACTAGCTCAAAAAGATGATATTTTGGTAATTATTACTTCTCGTAAGGAATCAGACAGCAAAGCGACTAAACAAAAACTGAAAGCCGAAGGTATAGAGGTAGATCATCATCAACTAGATGTTACTGATGCTGAGAGTGTTACTAAGTTTATGGAATGGTTAACTTCTACTTATGGTCGTGTTGACATTTTGGTTAATAATGCAGGGGTTAATCCTTCCCAGGTATCTGAGGAAGCAAGCATCTTAACTGCAAAAGCAGAAACTATGCTAGATACTTTTAATACCAATACTGTCGGTGCATTGCGGATATGTCAAGCTGTTATTCCTTTGATGACACAAAGAGATTACGGAAGAATCGTTAATGTTTCTACAGAAATGGCATCCTTGCAACAAATTCCCCAAGATTTTTATCCCCCAGCCCCATCCTATCGAATGTCCAAAGTAGGATTAAATGCTATGACCGCTCTGCTTACTAAAGAGCTTATGAACATTAATATTCTTGTCAATAACTATTCTCCTGGTTGGATGCAAACTGATATGGGTGGTCAAGATGCCCCCTATACAACTGAGGAAGGAGCAGAAACAGCAGTATATTTAGCAACATTGCCCGATGGAGGCTCACAAGGCGGATTCTTTGCGGAAATGCGTAAATTTGGTGGTGCAGTTGCCCTTCCCTGGTAAGAAGGTTAATTATGTCTAAATACAAATATTCAAAACAAATAGATATTTAGGAGACTTTAGATGAAAATTCTAATTCTATGGCGTGTGAAAGAGGATGCAGATTTTAGCAAGATTGAAGCAATGTTACTTGAAGAAGAGCGTTTCGCTTGGCGTTCTTATCTCTCAGACGAACTGCGGGAGCATTATGAGAGCGATATGCCTACACCCGCGATTTCGATTATAGAAGCAGAAAGTCTCAATGCTGCCAAAGAAAGATTTCAGGATCTGCCAATTCTAAAAGCAGGTTTGATGACAGCAGAATACTTTCCGCTTCGCCCATTCAAGAATTGGGAGGTTCTTTTCAAGGATGAAGAAAAAACAGCATAATTCTTGCAAAAGTTTTTTATGGTATGATAAAGGATTTGCCCTTTTACTTAATTAACGGGACTTTGAAAAAAACTAGGTTCAAAAAGGGGTGAAAGCCTTATATATCAATAGTTTAACCTCAAAATAGCTAAATCCTTAATATATCTGGGTTTCAG
>JASJDI010000224.1 GCA_030065155.1 Xenococcaceae cyanobacterium MO_188.B29 | reverse complement strand
TTAAGGTTAATCTCCCCTACGGACATCTCACGGTGCTGAGGTTTCCTCAGCACCCGTGTCCTCCTCTCTTCGCTCTCTCCCTTGTCTTCCCTCTCTCTGTCTCAACAGACAACCTTCTTAACCGAACAGTATTGCCTCCTGCCCCTACCTTCTCATAGCGATTTTCAGTTGGTTAGACTACAAAGATTAAACTCGATCATTAGCTAAAAGCTAATAGCTAATAACCATTTAATAATAAACGTAGTCCATTCAATTGAAAACTGCTATCAACCATAACTTTGTAGGAAAATACGATGAACGATCCAGATATCCAAAGTCAAGTGTATCAGTGCTTTCTTGTCGAAGCTTCTTCTATACTGCCAGTAATTGAACAAGATCTTCTGAGTGTTTTGGAAGAGCGAAACATCAACAAAATTCATAGTTTGATGCGTAATGCTCATACTCTCAAAGGTTCTGCTGCCAGTGCAGAGCGAGAAACTATTCGTACTATTGCTCATCATTTAGAAGATGTTTTCAAAGCCCTTTACGATCCAGATATAGACTGGGACGAAGAGTTATCCGCATTACTTTGGGAGTGTTATGAATGTCTGCGGGAGTCGGTGACAGCAGAAATCAATAAATCATCTGAGCGAGCGTTAGGTAAGTTTGGGTCACAGAGAAACAATGATTCATTTGACGAAACTAAGATTCTGAATCAATTAGCTGTGGTTTTTGCCCAACTACAAACTAAATTAGGCGATTTTTTTGCTCGCGAAGCTCCTCTTCCTACTTCAGATGAATTGGGATTTGATGTTATTGGTTCTATTTTTGCTGAAAGTATGCAGCAAGAATTACAAGAATTGGAAGTTATTCTAGAAACCAATAATCCTGAGCAAGTTGCTGTTACTTTACGTTCCGAAGCTGAGTTTTTTATCGGCATAGCAGAATCTTATAATCTCCCTGGAATGAAAAAACTGGCACAAACAGTTTTGACGGCTCTAGAACAAAATCCCGATCGAGTTATCCAAATTGCCCAACTGGCTTTAGCAGACTTCCAACAAGCAAGAATTGATGTCATGTCTGGCGATCGCTCTCGTGGTGGACAACCTTCTGTAGCTTTGCAGGAACTAGCACAACCAGAAAAATCAGACCCTGTGATTAATCTCAATCAATTAATCACAGCAAATAAGTCTAATTTAGCTCCTGAACCCGAAAATTTTGCCAATAAATCAGCAAAGAAGGAAGAAGAAACTGTAAAACCAGAATTAAACCTAGATTTAGCACCTATAGAGCATAATTATGAGCCATCAGATGCTTTTGTTATATCCTTGGAATCGCAAGAGCAAAATACTGACTCTGATAGTGAGTCAAGTAAACAAACTGCTGTCGAACAAATTTTGCAAGAAATACAAGCTGATGAACAAAAGTCTGAATCTGTCGAAAACGCAGATTTTTCCGAGCAGTCTGATTCAGAACCAAGTAAAGCACCAGCAAAATCAGCTTTTTCTTCTCCATCCTCAGGAAAAGAGGTACGGGTGGATTTGCGACAACTCGACAGTCTCAATTATATATTCGGTGAATTACTTACTAATCAAAACCAACAAACTTTGCAAACTAATCAATCTCATGAAAATACCCAGAAAACTTTAGAACAACTGCAAAGGTGTCAAACAAGCCTAAGCCAGATCAGAGATTGGGCAAATAAATATTTTTCTGCTCAAGTAGAAAAATTACCTCGACTTCCAGGAATGCAAACTAATGCCCTTGCTGTGACTAAATCCTTTTCAGGACAGAGGTTTGATACTCTAGAAATGGATGCCTACGGCGACATGCATATTTTGCTCCAATCAGTAATGGAGACAATGGTGCAGTTGCAGGAAAATATAGAAGAAGTTGAGTTTTCTGTCATACAATCTCAGCTAATGCTGAAAAAGCAAAAAAAACTCCTCACTGATGCTCAGGAAAATTTGCTTCAAGCTCGGATGATTCCTTTAGGCATACTTTTAAATAGATTTCCCCTAATCATCAAACAACTTGTTAACATTCATCATAAACCTGCCGAGTTGGAACTGAATGGTACACAGATATTAATTGATAAAAGTATTTCCGAAAAGCTATTCGATCCTTTACTTCATCTAGTACGGAATGCGATCGCCCACGGAATTGAATCTTCTGAAGTCCGTCTTCAACAAGGTAAATCAGAAACTGGCAAAATTAAAATTAATGCTTATCATCAAGGTAATCGTACCACTATTGAAGTAGCAGATGATGGACAGGGACTTAATTGGGAGCGGATTCGACAGAAAAGTGTCGAACAACAATTCTTTGACTCTCATCAAGCAGAAATAGCTTTAGAGAGCGAACTGACAGAACTTTTATTTGAACCTGGCTTTTCTACAGCAGAAAAGATTAGTGATTTGTCTGGTCGGGGAGTTGGACTAGATGTAGTTCGTAGTCAAATCGAAGGACTGCAAGGCTCAGTTACCGTTAGTTCTGTTGCTGGAAAAGGAACTGTATTCTCATTACATCTTCCTTTAGTTTTGATTACAGCAGAGATGCTAGTTTGTCAATCTGATGGGCTTCCTTATGCGTTGCTTGCAGAATCGATCGAACGGGTGTTGCAGCCAGAACCAAATCAAATTGGCTATCAAACCCTGATTCAAGGACATCAACAACAAAAATTTTTACTATGGGGAGAAGGAGCAGAAAAACAACAAATACCCATTAGAACTCTTGCCAGTTTGTTACCTTACAGCTTTGACCATAATACTTTGTGGACGACAACTCCTGAGCAATCCCCAAGAGTAAGTACTCTACTCATGATACGGCAGCAAGACCAACTATTGTGCTTAGAGGTAGAACAAATTGATACTAAGCAAGAATTAGCCATTAAATCTTTCAGTAAAAAACCTACTTTACCTAGTTATATTCAGGGATACAGCATCCTTAGTGCTGGCGGTTTGGTTATGGCACTAGACCCCTTAGAACTAGTCAAGCAGAATTGGAGCAAGTTTGAATCTTCTCAGCCGACTAAAATATTGCCCGACTCAGTTAATCCTTCATCTTCTCAACTTAATTTGCACGCGGAAATAGAACAGCCTATCTTACCTCCTAGTTTGACTTTAGGCGATCGATTACTGAGTCCTTATAGTGGCTTCCAGTCTACTTTGGCACTACAGGGTCAGACCATCTTGATTATTGATGATTCACCGACTCAAAGAAAACTGCTCTTGTTAATGTTAGAAAAAGCTGGTTGCTATGTATTACAGGCAGCAGATGGGCAAGAAGCACTTACTAAGTTAAGTGAGCATCCAGAAATTAAACTGATCATTTGTGACATTGAGATGCCAACAATGAATGGATTTGAGTTTTTATATACCTATCGTCAGGATTCTACTTCATCTCAAGTAGAGGTAATCATGCTAACCTCTCGTAGTGGTCATAAACACCGTCAAATGGCTTTTGAATTAGGAGCTAGAGCCTATTTAACTAAACCTTACTCTGAGCAGGAATTGCTGAGCTTAATATCTGATGCTCTCTCTCAGCAAATAGCGAATGTTTAACTTTCTTAGCAAAGTAAATTAGCAAATTATATTTTATGTTAAACTTCAACTTCAAACCTCAAAGACTCTCTCGCCCTAATGATAATACCCAGTTACTCAAAGTACTGGTGTTTGAGATGGCAAATCATTTTTTTGCTTTGCCCATTAGCGTTATTTTCAAGGTTATTAACTGTCCTTCAGTTACTAATAGTGCCGACAGCAGTTTAGGAATAGCAGATTTTGAAGGGCAAACAGTTACGGTGGTCAATCTTGCTCAGAAATTATTACCTCAGAATTCGACTACAGAATCTCTACCCAAACGCTTTTTAATTCTAAGTCAAACTCGCCAGGGTGAACTTTGTGGAATTCCTATTAGTAAGCCTCCTGCTTTGCTAGAACTTCCGGTGGATAATATTCGTCCATTACCTTTGTCTGCGCGCCAAATCGACTCTCTTAGTATTGCTACTCATGTAGCTACTCTGCCGAAAGCTGAAGGCGATCTCAAAGTTTTTTTATTGGGAATGGCAACGTAAAAAAAAATATTCATTTTCCCTGAAATAGTTAATTTCAAGCTTTAAACGGGAAGAATAAGGAAGGAAATGGGGGTATTGCCGAATCAAGATATAATTTTGCTCCCCCAACTTTTCAACTTTAGATCACCATAGTTTAAACCTTAACGACTTTAACTATATGGCTAGGGATAATCTAACCTTTCAATTACCCCAACTCGAAGAAATTATCGAATCTAATCCATTAACTACTCGCTCTACAACCTTGGTAGTTGATGCTCTAGCCCAAATGAATCGGAGGCAAAACTCGGCTCAATCCGATAATCAAAAGGGAAATTTTTCTCGTTCAAGCTATATTCTGATCCTGAAACAATCTCAGCTAATCGGAGTATTAACAGAGCGCGATATAGTTAAGCTTTCTGCTACTAGAATCGATCTTAAACAAATGACAGTAGGGGAGGTGATGACTAAAAATGTGATTACCCTCAAGCAAAATGACTTCCAGGATATTTATCAAGTGATGTCTATTTTCCGTCGGCATTATATTAGGCATCTTCCTGTAATTGACGATCGCGGGCATTTAGCAGGGATAATTAGTACAGAAAGTATTTGTCGGGCTTTATCTCCTTCCAATATGCTCAAGATACATTCTCTAGAGGATACGATAAATACTCAAGTTCCTCAAGCATACCCCAACTCGTCTGTTCTCTATTTGTCTCAATTAATGGCAGAGCAACGCAAAAGTTGTGTTGTAATTGTAGAAAGAAATATTTCTCAAGACAATCTAGAATCATTAAGTTATGGTTCTACAGAAAAATCGTGTTATCTCCCTTTCAGTATTCCCATCGGTATTGTCACCGAGCGAGACATAGTTCAATTTCAAATTTTAGGATTAGATTTAGCCAAGACCAAGGCTAGAACTGTTATGAGTACGCCTCTAGTATGCATGAAGCCTACTGATTCTTTACTAGATGCACAGCAGCAAATGAAGAAACTGCGAGTACGTAGATTAGTAGTTGCTGAAGAGTCGGGAGAATTACGAGGTATTGTTACTTATCAGGATATGCTCAGAATTTTTGATACCACCGAACTCTATGAAGTAATTAGTACCTTAAAACAAGAATTAAATAACCAAACACAACATTTAAAGCAAGAAATTAACCAAAGGCAACAAAGCGAATTTAGATTACGAGAAAATCAGCAGATTCTAGAATTATTCGTCCGTCATGCTCCTGCTGCCATCGCCATGTTAGATCGAAATATGCGCTATCTAGTAGTTAGCGATCGTTGGCTAGAAGACTATCAACTAGAGGGCAGAGATATTATTAATCATAGTCACTATGAGGTTTTTCCCGAAGTTCCTCCACATTGGCGACAAACTTATCAAGATTGTCTAGCAGGCAACATTAAGGTCTTCAAACAAGAGGAAGATAGTTTTGTGGGACTTGATGGCAGAGTGGAGTGGCTACGTTGGGAACTGCGTCCCTGGCACGATGTAGAAGGAAATATCGGTGGTTTACTAATGTTTTCTGAGGTAATTACTGAAAGAAAGCAACTAGAAAAAAAAATACAGTCAAGTGAAATTCAAATGCGTAGGATGTTTGAAGCCATGACTGACTTGGTTTTAACTATTGATATTGCTGATAATTCAATTCAAATTTTACCAACCAAATTTTTTGATTTGTCTAGCAATGACATTAGTAACCAGATAATTGAACAAGTACAAGTTCAATTGTTCAATGGTATTGAAGCGGAACATTATCAGAATTTAATAAGTTCTGTTGTGCAGACTCAAAAAGCAATGAGTTTTGAATATAGTTTTAATCTCGATGATTCACTAGTCTGGTTTAATGTCCATATTTCTTACCTATCAGAAACGACCATTATTTGGGTGGCAAGGAACATCAATCACCGCAAACAAATGGAACAAAATCTTTTTGCCGAAAAAGAACTGGCTCAAGTTACTCTTAAATCTATTGGAGATGCTGTGATTACCACCGATGCGTTTGGGCAAGTAAAATATGTGAATCCTATCGCGGAGCAATTAACTGGCTGGCGAACAGAAGAAGCGCAGCAAAAACCTTTAGCAGAGATTTTTCAGATTGTCGATCAATCGAACAGAGAACCAGTCAATAATCCTGTAGATTTAGTCCTTACAGAAAATCGTATTTGTGAGCTTGCTAAAGATACTGTATTAATCGCTCGAAACGGCACTGAATACGCGATCGAAGATTCCGTAGCACCCATTCAAGACCACCAAGGTAAACTCATTGGGGCAGTTATTGTCTTCCGTAATGTTACTCAGTCGCGTAAAATAGCTCAGGAACTGTCATGGCAAGCTACTCACGATCCTTTGACTGGATTATATAATCGACGAAAATTTGAGGAACAAGTAGCTTTAGTAATTGAAGAATCTCAAAACAACGAATCTAATCACACTCTTTGTTATCTCGATCTAGATCAATTTAAAATCGTCAACGATAACTGCGGTCATGCTGCTGGAGATGAATTACTACAACAAATAACTAAGTTACTAAAAAAGAGAATTCGTGCTTCTGATATTTTTGCTCGTTTGGGAGGAGATGAATTTGGTCTTTTACTTCATCAATGTCCGATCGAAATAGCCCCAAAAATTGCCGAGAAACTTAGACAATTAATTCAAGACTTCCGCTTTGCTTGGGAAGATAAGGTGTTTAAAATTGGCGCGAGTATTGGTTTAGTTGCTATTAATTCAACCACTGACAATTTATCTGACCTACTTAGTACAGCAGATGCAGCTTGTTATGCTGCTAAAGAAAAAGGTCGCAACTGTGTTCATATATACCACCAACAAGATGCTATTGTCGCTCAACAACGGGGAGAAAGACGGTGGATTGAAAAACTAAATCGAGCTTTAGAAGAAAATCGGTTTTGTCTTTATGCTCAAAAGATTGTTTCCATTGAAGAAGATTGCGCTCGCTCTCTTGGTTCCCATTCTCTTACAGAGGAGCTATCTGAGGAGATCGACTCCTCACTTGATACTCACAGTCCTATTGTCAAAACTGTTGAATCCTTAGGGGGATGGAACTGCTGTCATTACGAAATACTCTTACGTTTAATTGATGAGTCGGGAAAATTAATTGCTCCTGGAGCATTTCTGCCTGCTGCGGAACGTTACGATCTGATGCCAGCAATCGATCGTTGGGTTGTAACTACTTTTTTAGCTGGCTATGAAGTCTACTGTCGATCGAGAAAAGAACAAAAACTACAACCTCCTACAAACCTCTATACTATTAATCTTTCTGGGGCAAGTATTAATAACCATGAATTTGGTCATTTTCTTCAAGACCAATTCCAGCGTTATTCTATTCCCTCTGAGACAATTTGCTTTGAGATTACAGAAACAGTGGCAATTTCTAATCTTGATAATGCAGTAAATTTGATTAAGCAATTAAGATCTTTAGGTTGTTCTATTGCTTTAGATGACTTTGGTAGTGGGATGAGTTCTTTTGCTTACCTTAAAAATCTGCCCGTTGATTATTTAAAAATCGATGGTAGTTTTATCAAAAATATAGTTAAAGATTCTGTTGATTATGCGACTGTTGAATGCTTCAATCACATTAGTCAAATTATGAACATTAAAACCATAGCAGAATTTGTAGAAGATAGGGCTATTTTGCAAAGATTAAAGCAAATAGGTATCAACTATGCCCAAGGATACGGCATCGAACGACCTCAACCTCTTGTTTTTAGTTCATTAGTAACAAGTTAAGCTTAGATCAATTGCAATAATTAATAATTCTTTATCCAACCCAAAAATATCAATTCTGTATTAGATTTGACATTTTTCTTGGGGTAATTGATGCATTAATGGAGGTTGTTATTTCGTTGAAAAAAATCCTCACAACTAAGTTTTCCTGATCAGGAAAATTGCCATCGCACTACTTTTTATTGTTAATTTCATTTAAATTTAACCAGTAATTGTAAAATCTAATTACCTTAATCTAACGATTAGCTATTAGATATTAGCTATCAACCAAAAAAGAAATAGAAGGGGAGCTTTCTATGCCTGAAACTCTTTTTAAAGTAGACCTGACCAAGCCAATGTCGGAACAGGAAGTACCTGGTCATAATCGTTGGCATCCTGATATTCCCCCCATTGTTTCTGTTAACCCTGGAGATATTTTTCGGATAGAGTGTAAAGACTGGACAGACGGACAGATTAAAAACGATGATGACCCCAGTGATATTCGCGATGTAGATCTTAGAGTAGTTCATGTTCTGAGTGGTCCTATTCATGTCAATGGTGCTAAACCAGGAGATATTTTAGTTGTCGATCTTCTCGATATCGGTGCTTTACCAGGAGATGAATGGGGTTTTACGGGAATCTTCGCCAGAGAAAATGGAGGCGGTTTCCTGACAGATCATTATCCCGAAGCAGCTAAAGCTTGTTGGGATATTCAAGGTATATATACTAGTACTCGCCATATCCCTGGAGTCAGATTTGCTGGTATTACTCATCCTGGTTTAATTGGTTGCGCCCCATCCCAGGAACTTTTGAATATATGGAATAAACGCGAAAGAGCCTTAGTAGAAAAAGGTGGCCCTCCCTGGAAACCTAAAATTCCTGCCTTAGCAGCCTTACCCAACCCCGAAAAAGCTATTCTGGGTACTTTAAAAGGGTCAGAATTCGATCGGGTTGCTGCTGAAGCTGCCCGTACTGTACCTCCTCGCGAACACGGAGGAAACTGCGATATTAAAAATCTTTCCAAAGGTTCACGTATTTATTTTCCTGTCTATGTAGATGGTGCTAACCTTTCTATGGGAGATATTCATTTTTCTCAAGGAGATGGAGAAATTTCCTTTTGTGGCGCGATCGAAATGTCAGGATACATCGATCTGCACGTTGATATTATTAAGGGCGGAGTAGAAAAATACGGGATGATCAACCCGATCTTTAAACCAGGACCCGTTGAACCCCGCTATTCAGAGTATCTTATTTTTGAAGGCATTTCCGTCGATGAATTTACTGGCGAACAATATTATTTAGATGCTCATGTCTCCTATCGTCGTGCCTGTCTAAATGCGATCGAATACTTGAAAAAGTTTGGCTTTACTGGGGAACAAGCCTATTTACTCCTCAGTTGCGCCCCAGTAGAAGGACGTGTTAGTGGCATCGTTGATGTTCCTAATGCTTGTTGTACTTTGGCTTTACCTACAGCAATTTTTGATCGGGATATCCTACCCAAATAACAACTAACAACTCAAAAATGCCATTATACGAATTTAGCTGCGACTCTTGTGGTAATTTTGAAGCTTGGCGTACTCTAGCAGAAATAGATAAACCCATGCCTTGTCCTCAATGTGAAGCAACAACCAAGAGAGTTTTTTCTCCACCAATGGTTAATTTAAACTCTAGTAGTTTCTCTTCTATTGGAAGGAAAGAAAGTAAAGAACCGAAATTAGTGAAAAGGGAAAAAGAACCACTATCACCAAAATACCAAAGTACTCGAAGCGGAAGACCTTGGATGATAGGTCATACAACACCTAGAACACCTTGATAATTTGCCATCAAGGAAGAAGAAATATGGAGAATAGGGGGGTCGAACCCTCTTACAAGGATATGTTTTTTAGATTTGAAGGTTGAGATGGGCATGGGGAGCAGGGGGAGCAGAGGGAGCAGGGGGAGAAAACCTTGTTTTTTCGTTGTAGACAAAGTAAAAATTTACCCAATTATTAAAAACATACACTTGACAGGGTCGAACCCCTGACCTCTGCTTTGCGCGCACTTCCTTCACAATACTTGAGCGTCATTTGAGCTTGAAAGTCTCGACGAGAAGCTCCCGTCATTTTTGAGGCTGCTAAACGCAAGTCTTCGACTTGAGATGGGGTTAAGGATGTATTTCTAGTCTTGAACTTCAGTTTTCTCTCTCTTGCTCACTATTCCTTTTATCTTAATTTATTGGGTATCTTCTTTCCCAGAAATCACCTTATGTCTAACCAACTGTCCCAGTTAAAGGAGAACTCGCACTAGCATATTGTTTGACAGGAATTCTCCCTGCTAGATAAGCAAGTCTTCCTGCTTCGGCTGCTAAACCCATTGCCCTTCCCATTGCTGGAGGATTTTGAGCAAGAGCGATCGCGCTATTAACCAGTAGAGCATCTGCTCCTAATTCCATGGCATAGGCAGCTTCGCTAGGAGTACCAATTCCTGCATCTACTACCACAGGAATTTTGGCTTCCTCAATAATAATACTAATATTGGCAGCGTTTTTAATTCCTTGCCCCGAGCCAATAGGTGAACCTAAAGGCATTACTGTGGCACAACCCACTTCTTCTAATCTTTTGGCTAAGAGAGGATCGGCATTGATATAAGGTAAGACAGCAAATCCTTCTTTTACTAATTTTTCTGCTGCTTCTAAAGTCCCAATAGGATCGGGTAATAAATATTTAGCATCGGGAATAACTTCTAATTTGACAAAATTATTATCTTCTTGCCCTAATAACTTTGCCATCTCCCTACCGAGACGTGCTACCCTAATGGCTTCTTCTGCGGTTTTACACCCTGCGGTATTGGGTAACATCCAGATTTTACTCCAATCTAGAGCTTCTGCTAAACCTTCATGTCCTGGTGCTTTAGTTTGTACCCTTCTCACTGCTACGGTAACAATTTCGCAACCACTAGCCATTACACTTTGTTGCATCGCTTCGATACTGGGATATTTCCCTGTACCTGTCATTAAACGAGAATTAAAAGTCCGTCCTGCGATCGATAATTGATCTTGACTAGATTCAGTCGGTAAAGATGCTGTGGGTTTTGATTCAATTTGTAGAGATACTTTATGACCGTTGTTAGCAGAGTTGTGAAAATAGATCATGTTATTTGTTGTAGGTGCAGTATGAAAACGTTGCCAATTGAAATGAGCTAAGAGAGGGTCAGTTTTCTGTTCTAAAATTAAATCTCCTAGTAAAGAAGCTGTGACAGGAGCGAGTAATATACCGTTGCGATAATGACCTGTGGCTAAAAATAGATTATCACAAGGGCTAGTACCCAAGATAGGCAATTCATCAGGAGTACCAGGACGAAATCCCCACCAAAAGTCTTCAATTTGCCATTGAGCGATCGCTGGATATAATTTGATAGCTCGATCTAACAAGCCTTGTATTCCTTTGGGTGTGTTGTTAGGAGTCCAGCCTACTTCTTCTACTGTTGCACCAACAATCAATCTTCCATCTCTGCGGGGAACAAGATAAGTATCTGTGCCATATAAAACTCTTTGTAAGGGGTAGGGTTGATGGGGCTGATGAGGCATCCTCACAGCCAGCATTTGTCCTTTCACAGGACGTACTGGTAGAGGCAATAATTGATTTAACCAAGAGCCAGTAGCCAAAACATAGACACCTGCTTGTAATTCGCCGATAGAAGTAAAAACGCTATTTACTTTACCTTGCCTTTGTTGTATCGCCTCTACGCTTACTCCTTCTTTGATCTCTACGCCTAAAGCTTGAGCAGCTTGTAATAATGATTTTACGAGTAAACGATTATCTACTTGAGCATCTTCTGGATACCACCAACCACCAATAACTTCTGTACCTAAACCTGGTTGGTAGAATTGAATACTTTGTTTATCTAGCCAAATCTTATTAACATCTTGTGGCTGAATAGATTGTGGTTGCTTGTATACAGGAGCTAAAATTCCACAAGACCAGTAACCAGTTTCTTGACCTGATAATTCTGCTAATTTTCTTACCCATTCAGAATAAAGCCAGCGAGACTTTAAACATAAATCTTGCATTGGCTTAGAAGCAATTTCCTCTGCCGTAGGAGCTAACATTCCTGCTGCTGCATGGGAAGCTGCTTGCTGAAAATCTCGACTGAGAACAGTAACTTTGGCACCGCGTAGTTGAAG
>JASJDI010000223.1 GCA_030065155.1 Xenococcaceae cyanobacterium MO_188.B29 | reverse complement strand
TGCGACCCGTTTAGTACAAAAGCAATTTAAAATTGCGTAGTACTAGCAAGATTCACGACCCATTGATAAGTAAGGTTAATCACACTAACATTACCCACGGGTCAAAATTGAACCTTGATAACTGAATACTCTGTGTAGGTGAGAGAGCCTGTGACAAGGTACTAAATAATAATAAAAGTATAAGTCCTCAAGCCCTACTCTCTCGGTGTTGGGAGTAAAAGCATAACCCCTGCGGTAGCGACTGGTCATCAATCCGCAAAGCGGGGTTAAACGGGGTACTGACTGGTAGTCTGAACTGGTTAGCCTCTAGCAAGAATTCTATGGATAGAGCGTGCGCTCGAAGCACCTTAACCATCGTAACCATAAAACAGCCAAATCAGGACTGATAGGCTGTAACCAAAAGGTAAAACTGCAAGAGATTGCTTCTCAATTTATATGTGAGAAGCCAACACTAATCGCAGTCGGTGGATAGGTAATAGTCACAATCACCGTTAAGTGGAAACAGCCAAATCAGGTCTGATAGGCTGTAGCCAAAAAGGCAATGCTGCACATAATTGTTACTTATTGGTTGAATAAGTAACCAACACTAATTGCAGTCGGTGAATAGACGCATCCTAAAGATTCATATCAACAGAGTACTCGGAACGGGATAACCCCCCAATAACTCTTACTCAAAGGTCGAATAGAGTAAGTAATCAACCAAGATGCAAACTCTCTGGAAACAGAGGTTATTGGGGGGAAGGATTGGGTAAGAAGCCAAAGCCTTAACTCGAATTGACGAGTATCGCTTTACTGAAACAAAAGTAAAGAAGGGTAATGCCAAGGATATGCTGACGTACCCACTGTTTTTAGGAAAGTAGTGAGATAGTAGTAATTAATATGTCTAAAACAGATTTAGAAGTAAATACTGTGGAATGGAGAGAGCTTAACTGGCGAAAAATCCAAAAAGCTGTCTGGAAGTTACAAAAACGAATCTACCAAGCCTATATCAGTGGCAATGTTAGAAAAGGAAGAAGGCTACAAAAAACCCTCATCAATTCCTATTACAATAAATTACTTGCTGTCAGAAAGGTCAGTCAGGACAATACTGGGAAAAAGACTGCTGGTGTAGATAAGGTTAAATCCTTAACTCCAAAACAACGTCTTGAACTCGCAGAAAATTTGAAATTAGGGGATAAATCCAAACCTATTAGAAGGGTATGGATTCCCAAACCTGGTAAGGATGAAAAGCGACCCCTTGGTATTCCTGTAATGCGCGATAGAGCAGTACAAGCATTAGCCAAAACTGCACTTGAACCTGAATGGGAGGCTAAGTTTGAAGGAAATTCCTACGGCTTCCGCCCAGGAAGGAGCGCATACGACGCTATAGGAGCAATCTTTAACCAAATTAGTAAAAAATCTAAGTTTGTGTTAGATGCCGATATTAGCAAATGTTTTGACCAAATCAACCACCAAAAACTCTTAGCCAAGCTAAATACATTCCCCAAATTGAGGAAACAAATTAGAGCCTGGCTGAAAGCTGATATCTGTGACTATATAAAACACGAAAGGACTCCAAACCATCAAGGAACGCCCCAGGGAGGCGTTATCTCCCCACTTCTAAGCAATATTGCCCTGCATGGAATGGAAAATAGGATAAAACAAATCAAAGGCGCATCCTTAATCAGATACGCAGATGATTTTGTAATATTCCACGAAAACCTAGATGTGCTAAAACAATGTCAAAAGATAATCAGTGAGTGGTTAGCCCAATATGATTTAGAACTTAAGCCCAGTAAAACCAAAGTAATACATACCCTCAATGAATTGAATGACCAAGAACCAGGATTTGACTTCCTTGGCTTTAACATCAGACAATACAAAGTGGGTAAATATAAATCTGGAAGATGTGTCGGAAAAATACTTGGATTCAAAACCATTATCAAACCAAGTAATGAAAGTGTCAAAAGACATTATCAAAAATTATCCGATACAATCAAAAGGCTTAATGCAACACCACAAATTAGACTCATAAAAGAGTTAAACCTGATAATCAGGGGATGGTGTAATTACTTTAAATCAGTCTGTAGTAAAGAAATCTTTAGCAAGTTAAGTAACTTAACCTATAAAAGAATACGCAGATGGGCAGACAGAAGACACCCAAATAAAAATAAACATTGGGTGACTAAAAAGTACTGGAAAAAGATAGGAAATGATAACTGGGTATTTGGGTGCAAATACAAAGATAATACCTTTGAATTAGTAAATCACTCAAAAACAGCCATTAAAAGACATACCAAAGTCAAAGGGATAAAATCACCCTACGACGGTGATACAAAATACTGGGGTAAGAGGATGGGTAAACACCCAGAACTAAAAAACTCAGTAGCCAAAATGCTTAAAAAGCAAGATGGTAAATGTAATTGGTGTGGACTCCCTTTTCAGGAAAATGACGTAATAGAAGTCGACCACATTATTGCCAGAAAAGCTGGTGGCAATAACTCACTAAAAAATCGTCAACTTCTTCACAAACATTGCCATGATGAAAAGACCAGAGACGATTTTAAGGCTATCAAAGCCTACAAACAAGAAAAAGAATGGCTAAAACTCACCAATTGGTTTGATAATCAAAATTGGGTATGGGTAGATGACATTCCTACTCTAGTCACTGGTCATGGTACTCATAAAGAGCCTGATTACAGAGGAGCGCATTGAAGAGAAATTTTCATGATGCGTTCTGAAGACGAGTCGCCTCGGTGACGAGGTGGCTTAGTTTAACAGTATAACTACGAAAGGTATGGTTTCATAACTACCTTGTTCATGGCTTGGCATACTGTTAGCTAGAAAAAATCTACATAGAGAGTGTAATTGTTGATAATCCTGATTAAGACGATTATATTTACGTCCACAACAATCTTTAGCAGTAAAAGTTTTTAGAGTAACTAATTTTCCTAGAGTTCGGTAAGCTTTTCTAACTAAAGAATGTACTGTTTGATTACAAATTTGATTACGAGATATACAATGTAGTGTCCATAATAAAATTTGATTGTCTTCTATATTTTTAGTTTGTTCATTGTAACAACAAGTAAGTTGTGTATCCCAAGGTTTTTTCCAGATTTGCTTGATGTGTAAACGTCCGCGAACATAAGTTAAGCGATCAATTTTTGGTAGATAAGTTTGATATAGTCCTTGGCGACATCGAGTAAGAATACGATCGACTAAAATTTTAGCAAGACGATTATAAAATTCTTCTATATCGTTACAGTTAGTTAAACTATCTAGGAAATGAAAGCTTTTTAGTTCATAAGCATATTCCAGCATTACTAATAAATTTTTAATCGGTACTTTAGATGCAATTCTTATACCAAAATCTGAAGTTACAGGTATATATCCTACCCATCCTTGAGCAATAAATTCCCAGTAATCTTTACCCTGTTTATATTGTAGATTTACTTTTATTTGACTACTATATTCTTGTTTGATTTTATGAATAATATAAATTGGTATTTGTTCACGAGGTTGATATATACTCTTATATTCAATTAATTGCAGAATCATTATCTAAGAATTGTATTTTTTGCTCTATTTTATACCAACGAAATTCATCTAGTTGTTCTAGGCGATCGCAAAAGTATTCTTCTAAATAAGGTTCGATCTCCATACGCCAAATATCTTCTATTTCTTCAGTTAAATCTTCTGTTAAAAAGAAAGAAATACCTACAAAATAGTTAGCATCATCAATAACTTGATTGATTTGTTTTAAAACATCAATCAAACCTTCTACTTGCAATCCAGTATGTTGCTGATGAAACTTACTAATAATCTCATAGTTAGGATTGATTTTAATAAAAGCAAAACGACGACGTAAGGCAAAATCTACCAGCGCGATCGATCTATCTGCTGTATTCATTGTTCCAATAATATATACATTGTCTGGAATCTTAAATTTTTGACTACTCCCTGCTAAATATATCTCTTTGGCTCGATATTCTAATAAATACATTAACTCGCCAAAAACTTGAGCAAGATTAGCCCGATTAATTTCATCAATAATTAAAACGCATTTATCCTGATAGACTTCTGCTTTTTGACAAAATTCTAAAAAACGCCCTGGTACAAGATTATATTCTAATTGTCCATCTTCTCTAGTTTGAGGACGAATACCTTGCATAAAATCTTCGTAGGTATAGGCAGGATGAAATTGTATTAATTCATAAAAACCATCGCCACCACCAATTAAATATTTAGCTATATTTTCAGCAATAAAAGTTTTTCCCGTTCCAGGTGAACCATATAAAATTATTTGTTTTTTGTGTTCAAGAGTGCGTATCCAAGTTTGTAGTTCTTGTTTTGGTAATTTAGTTTGCTTAGAAACTTGTTCTAACGAATATTTTTGATTAACTACGGAATTTAAGATTGGATTACAAGAAGAAGATAATTCTTTCCCTAAAACATTTTTCGTGTATTCACTAATTTGCTCTACTGGATTATCATTTATAGCTAATATAATTAAAGGAAATAAATTTTTAAAAACATTAGCTATATCTTGACTTAATTGTTGACTAGACAATTGTAAAACTTGATTTTTTAATAAAACCTTTGCAACCTGGATTTCATCTTTATTTAATGTTTTAATCCATTCTTCTGATTTTACATTGGAATGCAATATAATTTGTTCTAAAACAACATGAGTATTATCACGTTTACCCAAAATAAATTCATGGTAATTATTATTCAATATTGGCAAAATTAATTGAGAGTATTTCTGACAATTTTGTAAAAAACGAGTTTGTTGTTTGCTACCATATTCGCCAATGTAAAACCCAAACTCTAATCTTTCATGGTTTATCCATATAAACAACTGAGCATCTTCTGTCCGTTTCCCACCTTTAGGATAAAATGCACCCCAATAAAAATCCCACGCACCACCTTGACCAAAATCATTCTTAAGTAATCTGGCAAACACTTTGCTTTCCGTCTCCATTTGCTCGGTAATTGAGTGTGGAAGAAGAGTAGCTACTTGACGAAAAAGATTTTGAAAAGGCTCAATTAGAAATTCTTTAAATTCGTTCTTGTGCTTATTGTATATATCTTTTAAAGGCTGATCGTGTAATTTTGCAAGCAGTGTAAAAGTGTTTTCTTTCAAAGGACATTGATTATCTATTTCAAGATTAATATTTACTAAATGTTGATTGTTATAATTTTGAAAATCATATTTTTTGACAGCTACCAGCCAGTGACAGAACATATCAAATAAATCATCATCTCGTAAATCAAGAGAACTATACTGGCGTATTTCTGGAGTAACTGCTTTAATTAAATTTTTTCCTGTATTATTTGCATTACTGTATTCTTTTAGTTTCCGACTATAAGCTGTGTTAGCAAAATAATTAATAGTGTTTAATGACTTTTTGTTGATCACAATAAAATCATCTGGCTTAAGCGTATTTAAAATAGGACTTATTATTCCTGATTGAAATCCTTTAGAGTAAGGTGATTGAGCAAAATTATTACAATATTTGGATGTATTTTGAGAATTTTTATTGCATTCGATTACTAACTCTAAAATAGCTTTTGCAATAGCATTCCAATCTTCTGGTTGTACCCATTTTGATCCTTCATATTTAATTCTGACATCAGTAGAAAAGCAGGGAGCAATATGTATCCAAGCACCAATCTTGCGGTTATTAGAAGTATCTTGATAGGGTAGTAATTGAAGTAATACTCTTTCTGTTATATCTTCCCCAGATTCATAGGAGATCACGATCTCTTGAAAATTTTCTCGTCCAATATTGCGCTGGTGATTGTAAGCTTCGATGTGACGTATTCCGTCTGGAGTATTAGGATATAAACTAATAAATTCTTTAAATAGCTCAATCAACTCTAGTCTTCTATATTCAGGAATTTCCATTCTAAAAATAAATATGCAGTTGGTTTTCTTGGAGGATAATATGCCAAAGTCACAATTTATTTTTCCCTTATTGAATATCAAAATTAATAGTAGACCAAGGAGGAGAATTAGCCAGATCTAGAATTTTTGCTTGATGCAGAAGCTTAACTCATCTTAATTCCCAGTACTTGAGTATGCGCTCCTCTTGCTTGAGTAACCCCGATCGTTCTTTCTGAAGCTTCAATCATTGGGCGACGTAAACTAACTACTAGAAACTGGGCTTCTTGGGCTTGCTTTTTGACCATGCGTGATAATTTTTCCACGTTTGCACCATCAAGGAACATATCTACTTCATCAAAAGCATAGAAGGGAGAAGGACGATATTTTTGTAGAGAAAAAATAAAACTAAGGGCGGTTAAAGATTTTTCTCCTCCAGACATTGAACTTAGTCTTTGTACTGGTTTTCCTTTAGGATGGGCTACCAAATTCAAACCACCATTAAAAGGATCTTCTTCATCGTCTAATTGTAAGTGTCCATCGCCATCAGATAATTCAGCAAAAATAGTTTGAAAGTTTTCATTAACTGCATCGAAAGCTTCTTTAAATGCTCGAAAACGTAGGGTAGTAAATTTTTCCACTCTTAGTAATAATTCCGTTCTTTCTGCTGCGATCGTATTTAATTTATCAGATAGTTCTTGTAGTCTTGCTTCGGTTTTTTCGTATTCTTCTAATGCCAGCATATTTACTGGCTCCATTGCTTCTAATCTTTTCTCTCCATTACGGATTTGTTTTTGTAGTTGTTCTAGATGTTCTTGAATATTAGCAAAGGTAATTTGTTCTGCTGATTCGCTATCGGTATTAACTAACTGAGGAATTTCGGGCAGAGGATCGGGCAATTCTTGTGCCTGTTCTGCTATTTGTTGTTCTAAACTGGCTAGACTCGTTTTTCTTTCTTGTTGATTTGTATTTATTTTTTCTAGTTGCCAAGCTTTTTGTTGCTGTTTGTTTTGTAATTCTTTGAGTTGGCTTTCTGCGCGATCGCGCTCTTTTTTAGTCTCTCCTAATTTCTCAGTTAGTTGTTGTAATTCTTGTTCTCCTTGGGTAATTTTTTGTTCTAGCTCAGTTAGTTGTTGGTTGTTAGTGGTTAGTTGTTGGTTGTTAGTTGTTATTTTTTGATGTAAGGTTTCTAGATTTTGTTGAGATTCTTCTAGTTTTTCTTGAAGTCGTTGATACTTATTATCTGTATCTTTAAGGTTATTTTCTGCTGTTCTTAATTGTATTTCTTGATTTTGTAATTCGTTTTCTTGGCTTTTAATTAAGGATTGAACTTGTTGCCATTCACTTTGATCGTGAGATTCTTCTAATTCATTTAATCTTGCTTGATAAACCTGAAGTTGACCTTCTTGTTCGGGAATAGAAGCTGCTAAAATTTGTAGACGGCTAGTAATTTTTTCTCTTTCTTGCTGATGATTAGTTAGATGATTTGTTAGTTGTTCTTGTTGCTTAGTAAGGCGATCAATTTCCTGTTGCAGTTGTTCCCAACGGAGTTGTTTTTCTCGGTGTTGCTGTCTATTTTCTGTTAACTCTTGTTTCAACTGCTCGATTTGCGACGATTGTTTTGTTATTATCTCTTCATTGCCTGCTATGATGCGGGCAATTTCTGTCAATCTCTGCCTAAGAGCTTTAATTTCTAGAGATTCCCCAGGGGCAGCCGTACCAAAATGCAGACTAGAACGATTTGATTTACTTCCTCCTGTCATTGCCCCACTAGCTTCTAGAATTTCTCCTTCGAGGGTGACAATCCGATATTTACCAATATAAGAACGGGCGCGATCGAGCCTATCGAAAACGACAGTATTACTAAAAACGTAAGCAAAAATCTTCTGATAGCGAGAATCACATTTAATTAAATTAACAGCCAAATCTATATAGCCGTTGGCGTAGCGAAGATTAGTGGTATCAAGAAGGCGAGGAGCTTGAATTTTATTGAGAGGTAAAAAAGTAGCTCGTCCTCCCCTTTGTCTTTTCAGTAGTTCAATACCTTGTGCGCCTACACCATCATTTTCCACTACTATGCAGCCTAAACGTCCCCCCGCAGCAGTTTCTAAAGCAAGTTGGTAGTTAGGTTCAACGTGTCCTAGTTGGGCTACTAAACCGTGTACTCCTGGCAAATTGGCACTAAGAATTATTTGACTAGCATAAGTTCCTTGGACTTCTTGTTGTGCTTGGGTAGTAGCTTCTAATTTATCTAACTCTCTCTGTTTATCTCTTTGTTCTTTAAGTAGGCGTTTTTGCGTATCGTTAGCGAGAGTACGCTCGTGTTCTAAGATACTTAACTGTTGGGCTAAATTGGTAATTTGTTCCTCTGCTGCTGTTACCTGAGAGGAGAAGTTATTAACCCCTGTTTGTTTTTCCGTTAATTCTTGTTCAGTAGTTTGTAGTAACTGACTTTGTTCTGTAAATTTACTTTCTAACTGATTTAATCTTTCTGTTAGTTGCGCTTGTTCGGTACGTTGAGGATTAAGAGTATCTTGGATAGTAGAGATGTTTCTGGTTAGGTTGGCTTGTTCTTGTACCCAAGCTTCCGACGCTGCTGCGATCGCATCTGCTGATTCTTTACTTTTAGTGAGAGTTTCTCTAGCTTGACTACATTGTTGAGATAGATGGGGAATAATCTCATTTTCTAACTGAGTTTTAGTGATAGTTAGTTGGTCTAATTCCTGAGTAAACTGTTGTATATTATTTTCTGTTTGGGCGATCGCAGTTTGGGTTTGTTGTAAATTAGTAGTTAATTCTGTTTGTCGTTGTTGTAGTTGTTGGCGTTTGGCTTTTTTGGTTGCTAAACCAGAAGCTACAGAAAGTTGTTCGTCTTCTCCTAAAGCCTTAACACGGGAATTGAGTTCAGCTAAGTTCGCCGATTTGTCTTTAATCTCTACATCCAGTTTGCCTAATTCTTCGGTTAACCGATCTGCTTGCGCTTCTCCCTTAGTAATTTCTGTTTGCAATTCCTCTTGCTTTTGAGTTAGAGATCGCCAAACTAAGACTATTTCTTGTTGTTTCTGCTGTTGAATTTTCTCTTTGAGTTTACGGTATTTCTCCGCTTTAACTCGATCCGCAGCCAAGCGATCGCGATTAGCCACTAATTCCTGTTCAATAATATGACAATGCTCTTCTCTTTCTTTAACCTTCTCTAAAGTCCGCCTAGTTTTTTCAATTTTGCGATCGAATGCTGCTACTCCCGCCAATTCATCGATAATCTCTCTTCTCTCCCTAGAGTTCATCGTAATAATGCGGGTAACATCACCTTGCAGTACTACATTGTAGCCTTCAGGATAAATCCGCAGTTTTTCTAATTGTTCGTGTAATTCCGTCGCCGTAGAAACTTGTCCGTTGATATAAAAAGTCGAAGAATAATTCCCTCCTTTTGTCACCCGCAACCGACGAGTAACCGTCCATTCCAGAGAACCATTATTATCAACTACTTGAATATCTTTAACATCTTTCTCTGCTTCTACCTTCCCATTCCCATTTTTATCATGATTCTCTATCTCCTCATCCCCCTTGTCTCCCTTGTCTCCTAAATCCTCCCCATCCTCCGCCAACTCTTCCCCCGAAACAGGAATCATCTCAGTACTGGTAGCAACAGTTTCTTCTAAATCTCCTAAATCGGAAAGATCGAAAGTAACAGAGACGATCGCTTCTGCCGTACGACCATTATTGCTATGCTTATGATTAACTAGATCGGGAAGGCGTTCTGCCCGCATTCCCCTAGAACTTGCTAAACCAAGACAAAATAGCAGCGCATCAAGAATATTCGACTTCCCCGAACCATTAGGACCCGAAACTACCGTAAAGCCAGGTAGAATCGGAATCTTGGTAGTTCCGCCAAAAGATTTGAAATGAGATAGCTCAACGCGCTTGATATGAACCATGAAGGCTAGATGACTAATTCACTACTATAGTTCTTTCGTACTTATGATTAAAGATACAGTAAACACTATAGGTTTGCCATATTTATTAGAAATTAGCTAGGAAAAAGAAGATTTTCTTAACATTGACCGATAAAACTGAGTCCTTATTCCCTACTTTCCAAGTAGGGAATAAGGACCATACTTTTCTGATTCTATGGGAGCAGGTCAGTTTTGTAAGAACGGCTTATAGCTAGTTAAAAAACCCGATTAAAATAATCTCTGTATAATTTACAACTAGGAGATACTAAATTTTGTTGATTTTGAACTAAACCGATACTATGTAGCTGATAAATCTGGAGAGAATTAAGGATTATAGGTTGAGCAGATTTTACTACTGTTGCAAAGACAGAACTTAATTCAGGAGACTGTTTGAGGATATTTAATAAACGACGTAAAAGATGGCCATATATTCCTGTTTCCGAAATAGCCTCTTGTAAAAATTGTTCTAGAGTAAGATTTTGAGTCTTAACTTGATACATTGCCAATCTTACTAGATAAGGATGACCCCCAACTAAATCCATTAACTTGACAATTTGAGACTTATCCCAATCTAGTTTATACAAAGCAGCTAAATTTTCTACTTGTAAAGAGGTAAATTCTTCGAGTAAAATCGGTACTCCCGCATTAAAAGGAGATTGATTAATATCTAAAGGAATGTATACTTCGGTAGAATGCGCCAGCATTAGTCTTATTTTTGCCCAGTAATCATCAATTTTGCCTTTTTCGTGCCAACTGCGTAACATGCCAAAAAAATCTTCGATTACTTCTTCGTAAGAGAATAGCCTATCTACATTATCTAAGGCTAAAGCGATCGGGCTAGTTATTTCGGCTAAGATATATTCTTCAAAATAAACAGTGCAGTTATCATTACTACCAAGAATATCTGTATCCCAATAATCTTTTACCCTATTTTCTAATTCCAACTGACGAGAAACCATAACGCACAACCAGCGCAATAGTTTATCTAAATCTTTGATAATCGATCGCTCAACACTATCAAAGTCTAAATATACTGTTTTTTGACCCAGGATGCGCCCTCGATCGAGAATTTGATTAATTAAAGAAGTCTTGCCCATCCATTTCGCTGCTTTAATACGAATCAAAGAGCCAGGCTTAGCAATGCTTTCATAACAGATAGATTCGACTCTCGATCGCTCAATATAAAAAGGAGAGCCTAAAGCAACTGAACCTTCGGGAAAAGTATAATTTTCTGTTGTTAAAGAGTTTGATGTTTGAGCTTGAGTTTTCGTACAAATATCTTGAGGTTGCTGAAGCCATTGCCGTTGTAAAGCTGCTTTAAAGTTTTTCTTAGATACTTTTTCTTGCAAAGCTCTCGAAAGATTACCCCAAAGCTTATTTCCTACATCTTTACTTAAATAACTGCTAGTATAGCCTTCGGCTTCAGCAATTTCTTCATAGGTCTTATTATCCCAAGCACCACGCAATATGACAATTTCAATATCGCTAAGGTGTTTTCCTGTTTGCTGAAATACGATACTCTCTACTGTCTGTTGAGTTTTTTCCCAGGTAAATTCTGTATTTAGATTCATTTCTTAATTAGAACAACTGGTATGCTTATCTTCAATTAGAACAATTTGTATGCTTAATTACTAAGCAGTCAAGCAGAATTAATGACAAAGTCAAGATAAGTAAAGAAGAGGGACTAAAAAGGGAAGAAGGTTTTTATCTGGTGTAAACAATTATGGTTAGATATGGTTAGATTAGCAGCCTTCTGATTATTTATAGATTTACCCCTTATAGAACTTATGCAGCAATAAGCTAGTCAATTTGACATTGATTACTCAGAGTATGATTTTAGATATTTGGCATTTTTATATAAATAAAATGAAAAGGAACTAGCAAAAAAACTTATTATTATTTACTTTAATACTTTACAGCACCAACGTAGTTAATTTGATTAGCAACTTTGATTAAGTAGCTATCTTGGCATCAA
>JASJDI010000222.1 GCA_030065155.1 Xenococcaceae cyanobacterium MO_188.B29 | reverse complement strand
CTTTTCAGCATAATCAACAATTTTTGTACTGGGATCGCCTACTGTTACCTTAATATGAATCCCCTCATAGCCCATGGCACTGAGCTTATTGTGCAGAAATTCTTGAACTTTTTGTTCCCGTTCCTCATCTTTGAGAGTATCCCATAAGGCTGCGGGATCGGCTGGATGCAGGTGATTAAGAACGTGAATTATTTTTAAAGATGAAATATTTTCCACATATTCTGTAGCAGGAGCGATCGCCTGATAAGATAATTCCGAGAAATCGAGGGGAATTAGGACGGATTTCTTTTTAAGCCAAGTCATAAGTTTATCTCCGCTTATTTCAATACAGGTTCTCTGGTTTCTATTACCTCAGGTAGCATGTCACCAGATTTGAGACGAGTCATATAGCTATCTAAATCTCTAGCAATCACACCAGATAAAAGAAAACAGCCCAAGAGATTAGGTAAAGACATCGCTAATACTAAGATATCGCTAAATTCGAGAACTAGATCGAGATTGATAATTGAGCCGATAAAGACGCAAGTTAAAAATATACCTTTATATATATTGACAGTGCTGTCCCCAAATAGAAACGCCCAAGCCAATTGTCCATAATAGCTCCAAGAGATCATAGTCGAAAGAGCAAATAAAAATCCTGCTACAGCAATTACATAGGGAAACCAGCTAATTACTGTCTCGAAGGATGCTGCTGAAAGCTGCGCTCCATCGAGATCGACAGCTGTAGGATCGGCATAAACCCCAGTTAAAACAATGACGATCGCTGTTAAATTACAGATACATATAGTATCGATAAAAGGTTCTAATAAAGCGACTACACCTTCTCGAATTGGTTCGTCTGTACGAGCAGCAGAATGAGCGATCGCTGCTGTCCCGATGCCAGCTTCATTAGAAAAAACTGCCCGTTGAAAACCAATGACGATCGCGCCAATAGCTCCCCCTGCCAATGCTTCTGGATTAAATGCCGTTCTAATAATAGTAGCGATCGCCTCAGGAATGGAAGTGAAATTAACGAGCATTACCCAAAGGCAAGCTAAGGTGTAAATCACCGCCATTAATGGCACCAAAATGCCTGCGACTGAGGCAATACGCTGAATTCCACCTACAATTACTAAGCCAACAGCAACCGTCAACAGAATGCCAAACAACCAATCATAGTTAACAAAAAAGGGAATTACATTTGAGACGGCTGCATAAGCTTGGTTAGATTGAAACATGTTTCCTGTCCCTAAAGTACCAACGGCACAAAAAATAGCAAAGATTACTCCTAAACCTTTACCTAGTCTCCTCATGCCAATGGAAGATAAGCCACGGGAAAGATAATACATGGGCCCACCTCCAACAGTACCATCAGGCTTGATAATGCGGAATTTCTGACCAAGAGTACATTCTGCAAATTTACTTGACATTCCTAAGAAGCCAGCTACCGTCATCCAAAGGGCTGCACCTGGTCCTCCCATGCGAATTGCGATCGCTACTCCTGCAATGTTACCAATACCGACTGTACCAGAAAGGGCTGCTGCTAAAGCCTGGAAATGAGAAACATCCCCTTCATCTTCTGCATTATCGTATTTGCCTTGCACGACATCAATAGCGTGTTTAAAGGCACGAAAATTGATAAACCTCATTCGTAAAGTGAAGAAGATGCCTCCTGCAATTAGCCAAAGTACAATCAAAGGCATTCCATTTTCGCCACCAATTTTGAAGTAGAAAAAGACATTAAGAACATCAATGATTTTTTGAAATATGGCTTCGAGTGTTCCTCCCAAACCAGTAGAATTACTTTTTTCTTGGGCAACAGCAAATGTAGGTATTAAAACTATAAATAAACCAGTTAGCCAATAATATTTTCTGAAGCTAAACAACATTTTCTTCATGTTATTATTACTCAAATTATATTTTTTTTCGTGATACCTTGACCTTCTTTTTGTCCTTAAAACAAATAGATTTTCATGTCAAAATATATTTCTCAGTAATTTACAGCTTTTTGTTGCTAGAAAATGTTACCAGCTATACTTCTTTGTAAATTCATACTAAATCCTATATATATGATATTAAAAGCTATATCAATTCTCTAAAGTAATAAGAGACTTCGTACAGGGTAAAAGTCAGAAGTAATAATAAATAAGAGTCTGCAAGCTTTAATACTAATATTTTTTATTGATCGATAAATCTGTATTGAAAGTTTTTTTCGTAATAATTTTCGGAATCTCGATCAAAAGTAATTAGTAAAAAACATAGTTATTAACAAGCATTAAATAGCTGGTAAATGATGTATTTTTACTTCAGAAATATAAGACTTTAATAATTATTTTTGTTTTTTTAAAGGTGAAGCGATCGCACAGTACCTAACTCTGTGCGATCGCTAAAACTCTGGTTAAACCAATAAAATTTCAGCAGTACGATCGACTAAATCTTTAAATACTTGCTGAACTACAGGATGTACCAACTGATAGTTATAAACATTTAATCCCATAGCTAAAGCAGGGTCATTTTCTAGAGCCTTTATGCCAAAATCAGCGAGTTTAATTACATAGGGTAAAGTACTATTGTTTAGGGCTTGAGTGGCTGTCCAAGGCACAGCACCAGGCATATTCGGTACGCCATAGTGTACTACTCCTTCTTCTACATAAGTAGGCTGACTATGGGAAGTAGGACGTAGAGTTTCAATACAGCCTCCTTGATCTACAGCTACATCAACAATAACCGAGCCAGTTTGCATCTGTGCAACTAACTGGCGATTGACTAAAGTAGGTGCATTTCTGCCTGGTATTAATACCGCACCAATAAGTAAATCTGCATTGGGAACAACATTTTCAATAGTTGCAGCATTACTGTAAAGCAATTCTACCCTAGAACCAAATAGAGTTTCTAAATAAGATAATCGCTCCACATTAATATCAAAAATCTGTACTTTTGCCCCCATACCTACAGCAATTTGAGCTGCTTCTGTACCAACGACACCTCCACCTAAAATAGTGACTTTTCCCGGTGACACTCCAGGGATACCACCTAATAAAACTCCTCTTCCTCCCTGTTGCCGTTCTAAAAAGCGTGCGCCAAACTGTACCGCCAGTCTACCAGCAATGATACTCATCGGGACAAGTAGAGGCAAAGTGCCGTTGAGTTCCACTGTTTCATAAGCGATCGCTGTGACACCGCAGTCAATTAAATGTTCGGTGAGCGATCGACTAGCTGCTAAATGCAGATAAGTAAATAGCATCTTTCCTTTCTGCAGATACTGGTATTCTGCCTCTAAAGGCTCTTTCACTTTAATTACCAGTTCTCGATCCCAAGCATCCTTTGTCTCTAGGATAATAGTCGCTCCAGCTTGTTGATAATCTTCATTAGTAAATCCCGAACCGACCCCAGCCATAGTTTCCACAAATACCCTATGTCCACGATCTGTTAAGACACGAACGCTAGCAGGAGACAATCCGACCCTAAATTCTCGATCTTTAGTTTCTTTTGGTACTCCAACTTCCATAAATAACCTCCATATGATGAACAATTAATAAATGACCTGGATGCAAGGCTTGCGCCCCTACTACACTCTCTAAACTTGACTCTTTAGAGCTTCTTTTAAAATTGCAACTATTAAATCTGCATCGGTTTTCGTCAAAATTAAAGGAGGAGCGAGAATAAGTACATTAGAAAAACCAGGGATAGTAGCACCATTGCGTCCAATAATCAGACCTAATTCTAAACAACGAGAAACGATTGCCGATACTTTAGTTGCTGCTAGGGGTTCTTTAGTCTGCTTATCTGCTACCAATTCGATACCTAAAAGCAATCCTTTACCTCTTATATCTCCTACGTAGGGATGATCTAAGAGGTTAGATAATTTTGTTCTCAAATAAGCTCCTATTTTAGTTGCTCGTTCCGATAACTGTTCGGTTTCTAAAATTTCGATGTTCTTTAAAGACAAAGCAGTAGAAGCAGGATTACCTCCATAGGTATTGATATGACGGAAATGAGAAGTAGAATCAGTTTCATCCAAGAAAGCTTCAAAGATATGCTGTTGAGTAATTGTTGCCGATAGTGGTAAATAACCACTAGTAATACCCTTTGCCAGGGTGATTATGTCTGGCTTTACATTCCAGTGTTCGTGTCCAAACATTTTACCTAAACGACCGAAACCACTAACAACTTCATCGAAGATAAGAAGAATACCATATCGATCGCAGATATCCCGCAGCATGGGCAAATATTCATCGGGAGGTACAATGACACCACCACCAGAAATAACTGGTTCGACGATAATAGCAGCAATAGTTTCTGCTCCTTCATGCACGATCGTACTTTCTACCGAACTAGCGCACTCAATATTACAAGAGCCATAGGTTTTACCAAAGGGACAACGGTAGCAGTAAGGGGGATGGACTTGAAAAAAGCCTGGTACTAGAGGCTCATATCTAGCACGTCTTTCCGCTTGTGCAGTAGCACTCAATGCACCCATAGTATTGCCATGGTAAGCACGATAACGAGAAATAATTTTATATCGCCAAGAGCCATTTTTACTTATTTGACTGTAATATTGACGCGCAATTTTAAATGCTACTTCATTTGCTTCTGAACCACTGTTAGAAAAGTGAACTTTGCCCTCAAACTTCAGTAGTTCTAATAGCTTAGCTGCTAGTTTAATTGCAGGAGAATGGCTCATTACCAGAGGAAAATAAGACAGTTCAACAAGTTGTTCATGAGCTACTGATGCTAGCTCTTTCCGTCCGTAGCCGATATTCACACACCACAATCCTGATACTCCATCTAAGTATTCTTTACTTTCCTCGTCAGTAACGTAACAGCCTTGTGCTTTATCTATGCGTTTGGGTGGAGTGCGTTCGTATTGCTTGTGTTGCACCATTGGATGCCAAAGAGATTGCACATCCATTTGGGTTAAATTCATTGGTTCTTTAGAAATATCTAGCATCTTATTACCTCCTATTAATAAATGATGGGAAATTCTGAAATTTTAGATGCACGTTTTCAGCCCAAATTGACCAAAAAAATTGTCATTTTTGGGTAAATAGATGTCTATTAACTATGAAAAATAACGCCAAGTATATCTAGATATATAGAAATACTTTGGCAGTATTAATCTAGTTAATACAATCCTAAAGATTTAAAGCTTTATTAAGTCAATATTTATAACTGAGTGCTAATACTAGAACTAACCTCAAACTCAGTCAGACTAAAGACAATTAGGGGAACCAACACCACTTCTGTTGATCAGGTGTTTATGTAGTCTGCCATACTTGATAAATAGTCGCCAAGGAGTGCAATTATTGCAAAGAAAACGTTGATAAACCACGGCACTAATGTTGAATGAAAAGGTATTACATAGGAGTAACTTAACTCTATACCTCAAGTATATATAAAATTGATTGCGATTGTTCGTTCATCACAAACATTTACGAATTAATGTTATGAAATCTTCAATGAATTTTAACTTTAAGAATCTATAATTTCGACCAAAAAAGATAAAAATAACAGCTATAAAGTGCTTTTATTCATTTTTTTAACTGTTTTACTGCTTCTAAATATTGAATATCTTTTGAGGATGTAGGTTCAATATTAGAATCTAGCCAAGGGGAATTCATTGCATTCACCAATATATCTGGTTCAATTCCTGAAGCTAGGATGTCCTGTCCGCTGGGAGTAAATAGCTTACCTAAAGTGACGACTAAAGCTGAACCATCTGTCAGAGGTTGAATACTATGAATGAATCCTTTACCAATAGTAGGGACACCGACAATAACTGCTCTTTTATAGTGTTGAAGCGAACCTGCTAACAATTCTGCTGCACTAGCAGTTCCCTGATTGACTAGCACAACTAATGGCTGTTCTGTAAGCTTTATTTGACTAGATTTGAGAGGGGGAAGATCGATTCTAGTTGCTGCTGTTCCAATTTTTAAGTCTCCTAAAAAAAATCCAGCCATTTCTACCGTAGCTACAACCGAACCACCAGGATTATTCCGCAAATCAAGAATTAGAGCCTTTGCTTCTTTAAGATTATTAAGTGCATCTCTCATTTCTTGCGGAGAAGAATCTAAAAACTGACCCAGATAAATATAACCAACTTGCATATTTTCTAGATCGATTAACTTAGTGCGAATAGTAGGAATCGAGCGAATTATTACTCGTTTTAGCTTGACAACAAAAGTTGAACCATGGCGATCGATCCTCAAATTTACTGTAGAATCTTCTGCACCTCTCAACTTCATTCCTGCTTCAGCAAGACTGAGATTATCGGTAGAAACTCCATCGATGGCAATTAAGCGGTCGCCCGTTTTCAAACCTGCTTCTGCTGCTGGTGAATTAGGTATGGGGGTAATAATTCTTAGTTGTTCTTCCTCATCATAATCAAGGGATAGTAATTCAGGTAATCCGACACCGACATAATCATTACCACTATTTTCAGCTAAGAAACCAGCAAATTGTTCGGGAGTTAGAAACCGAGTAGCCCGATTGCCAAGGCGACTTAGTACAGAATCGATCGCAGTATAAGCTTCTTCTTTAGTAGCGTATTGACGAGCAAGAGTTTGTTTTTTTACTTGCTGCCAATCTAAGCCATTAAAACTGCCGTCTAAATAGTTTTTTTCAACAATCTGTAAAGCTTCTGTTACTAGTTGATAGGGAGTGATTGGGGATTCGTCGTATGAAGCAAGAATAATTTTGGGTGTAGTTGTGTTTTTAGCAGATACATCAGCTATAACAGTCTCACACAAGATTATATTAGTTGCCGAAACTAAAGTTACACCGATTCGGAAAAAGTTCATTTTTGAAGACAACTTTAGTGATTTTGCAAATATTCTTCTGCCATTATTTTAAGTCGATCGCTTTCAAACAGATAATTGTCTGTTAGATCCCGCATTTTGATCTGAGGCTTAAGAGAATTTTTTTGAGCTTTTTTTTCTCTTCTTTCTGCTTTTCTTCAATTAATTGTCTGTAGGGGCGAAGGGCATTCGCCCCTACTTGTTAATCTTGGTAAGCTTCCATTCCTTCGCAAGAACAAACTAAATTGCGATCGCCATAGGCATTGTCAATCCTTCCTACTGTCGTCCAGAATTTATGTTCTTTAGTCCAGGGGGCAGGATAAGCTGCTTGCTCACGAGAATAGGGATGATTCCACTCTCCACATATTAAAGATTCTGCAGTATGAGGAGCATTTTTAAGCGGATTATTTTTAGAATCGATTTTTCCAGAGGCAATAGCTTCTGCTTCTTGGTAGATAGAAATCATCGCATCGCAAAAACGGTCTAATTCTTCCTTGGATTCGCTTTCGGTGGGTTCTATCATCATAGTACCGATAACAGGCCAAGAAACTGTCGGAGCATGAAAACCATAATCCATCAACCGTTTAGCAATATCATCTACTTCCACTCCTGCTCGTTTTTTGAGAGGACGCAAATCGATGATACATTCGTGAGCCACTAAACCAGATTCCCCTTTAAATAAGATGGGGTAATAGGATTCAAGACGCTTAGCCATGTAGTTAGCATTGAGAATAGCTGCCTCAGTTGCTTGTTTTAACCCTTTTGCTCCCATCATAGCGATGTACATCCAAGAAATAGTCAGAATACTAGCACTACCCCAAGGTGCAGCCGAAATTGCCCCAATAGATTGAGAATTATCAGTGGTTAGAGATGTTGCGGGTAAAAAGGGTATTAGGTGAGCAGCTACCCCAATAGGTCCCATACCAGGCCCTCCACCACCGTGGGGGATACAGAAGGTTTTATGTAAATTGAGATGACACACATCTGCGCCAAAATCTCCAGGGCGACATAAACCCACTTGAGCATTCATATTTGCCCCATCCATATAAACTTGCCCACCATATTCATGGATAATCGAGCAAATTGTGGTTATTTCTGACTCAAATACGCCGTGAGTGGATGGGTAAGTCACCATTAGAGCAGCTAATTCATTACTATGCTTGGCTGCTTTCTTTTGCAGATCTTCTAAGTCAATGTTACCATCGCGATCGCATTTAATAGCTACTACTTTCATGCCACACATTACTGCACTGGCAGGATTGGTACCGTGGGCAGATTCGGGAATTAGGCAGATATTACGCTGGTTTTCTCCTTGAGAGAGATGATACTGGCGAATTACTTGCAGTCCCGCATATTCTCCTTGAGAACCAGCATTCGGTTGCAAAGATATACCTGCAAAGCCTGTAATTTCTCCTAACCACTCTTCTAAGTCGGCAAATAATTTTTGGTAGCCTTGAGTTTGGGAGATAGGGACAAAAGGATGAATATTACCAAATTCTTGCCAAGTAACAGGAAGCATCTCGGCAGTAGCGTTTAACTTCATCGTACAAGAACCCAAAGGAATCATCGAAGTAGTAAGAGATAAATCCTTAGTTTCTAGCCGATGTAGGTAGCGTAATAATTCTGTTTCCGAATGATAGCGATCGAAAACTTGCTCGGTAAGATAGCTACTGGTACGGATTAAATTAGGAGGAATAGAAGTAGATCGAGCGATATTTTGTTGAATATCTTCTAAACAGGGTAGATTTTCCTGCCCTTCTACCACAGCAAAGATTTGCCAGAGATCGACTACATCTTGCTCTGTAGTTGTTTCATCTAAAGAGATACCAATAGCATCCTTGTCTAATAATCTTAGATTAATCCCAACTTTAGTAGCAGCTTGAGTAATAGCTTCAGTGCGATCGCCAGTTTCTATCCCTAGGGTATCAAAGAAAAATTCTGAAGTAATGTTGTAACCCATTTTACTTAAACCTTCTGCCAAGATTACGGTTAACTGATGCACACGAGATGCAATCCGCTTAATTCCTGCTGCACCATGATAAACCGCATACATCCCTGCAATTACTGCTAGTAAAACCTGTGCCGTACAAATATTACTAGTCGCTTTATCTCTACGGATATGTTGTTCGCGAGTTTGCAAGGCTAAGCGTAAAGCTGGCTTACCCTGGATATCTTTAGATACACCAACAATTCTGCCTGGAACTTGTCTTTTATACTTTTCCTTGGTAGCAAAATAGGCTGCATGAGGACCCCCATAACCTAAAGGTACACCAAATCTTTGACTACTACCCACTGCAATATCAGCCCCAAATTCTCCAGGGGGAGTAAGGAGGGCAAGACTAAGAATATCCGCAGCTACCGTTACTAAAGCTTTCTGTTCGTGTACCTTGTCAATAAATTCTTGATAATTATAAATGGTGCCATCTGTAGTAGGATACTGTAGTAATGCACCAAAAATATGTGTAGAAAAATCAAAACTACGATGATCGCTCACAATAATCTCAATATCAAGAGGTTTAGCTCTAGTTTTAACTACTTCAATAGTTTGCGGATGACAGTCTTGGGAAACAAAAAAGGCATTAGCTTTGGTTTTGCATAGACCATAACTCATACTCATCGCTTCTGCTGCTGCTGTTCCCTCATCTAACAAAGAAGCATTAGCTATTTCCAAACCAGTTAAGTCAATAATCATAGTTTGGAAGTTGAGCAAAGCTTCTAATCTACCTTGGGCAATTTCTGCTTGATAGGGAGTATAGGCTGTGTACCAACCAGGATTTTCTAGGATGTTGCGGAGAATGACTGGGGGAGTAATGCAATCATAGTAACCCATGCCAATAAAAGAGCGATCGACCTGATTGAGAGAGGCAATTTCTTTTAATTTAGCCAGAGCATTATATTCACTTTCGGCTGCTGGTAAATTTAGAGATTTATTAAGACGGATATTGGCAGGAACAGTGCGATCGATCAACTCATCTAGGCTAGAAAAGCCTAGAATAGTTAGCATTTGTTCGATTTCGGTTTTATTTACACCAATATGCCGTGTAGCAAAATCATCTGTTGCTAAAAATTCAGAATTTTCTAAAATAGTTTTTTTATTGGTAGAAGTTTTGTGATTATGAGTAATATCTAAATTAACCATAGGAAATTGCCATTCAGAAAAATGGTGGTACATCGAGTTAATTATCCCGTGAGGCTACCACCGATTTATTTATTATGTTGTAACAAACCTTAGCAAATTTATGTTTGGTTTGCGATCTACTAGTCGCCCATCGACTCTAATTATCGGTCATCTCCTCTAAAGTTACGTCTTCATAGAGGTCTAGAAAAGATGCAGTTAGGTTAATACTTTGCAGCTCAAAAGTTTTCCCGCTAGATGTATAAGTCTGAAATAACCACAAACCATCTGCATTACGACGAAAAACCTCTACTCGTTGGTTTTTGCTATTAACTAACACATATTCTTGCAGGCTTTCTAAGGTTTGATAGTCGTTGAATTTATCTCCTCTGTCAAAAGCTTCCGTAGATTGGGAAAGAACTTCAATAATCAGTTTGGGAAAACTTTTATAGGTAGGCGTTTCTCGATCGAGGAGAGCGCAAGTAACAAAAATATCTGGATAATAGAAGCAGTTTCGCTTTTCGAGACGAACTTTAAGATCGGCAAAGTAAGCTCTACATTCCGATCCTCTTAAGTGATTACGAATTAAGAGAGCAAGATTAAGCGCGATCGTATTATGAACGTCAGTAGTTCCCGCCATGGCGTAAACTTGCCCATTGATATATTCATGCTTAATTGGGCTTTTTTCCTCTAACTCTAAGTATTCTGGAATAGTAAGAGGATGAGGATCTGATAAAGCAATCATGACTGATTTTATTTAATTTGCTGAAGTTTGGGTATTTCGCTAGCAAGGATAATTTTAACTTTTCCTTGCTCATCACTAATGACAATAGACTCACCTTTTTGGCGATGGTTTTCGATCGCTTTATCTACTTCCACTATAAAAAATTGCATCGATCGATAAAATTAAAACAGGTCTTTTGCCTGATTGTTCTCTTTTTCTTACGGGATTAAGATTAACAAAATAAATTTCTCCTCTTTTGATGGTCATGTTTCGGTTAAACCATCCATTTCGGTACTCAGAAACTCTTGATTAATGGCATTCATTTCAGCTTTAATTTCTCTATCTTCAGCCATTTTTCGTAATTGTGTCGCTAAATCGCCATTAAAATCAAGCTTGCTATACTTAGCTCTACTTTTAGTGAATAGCAAAAAATCTAATACTTCTTTAACCAAAAAGTCAGGAGCTTGTTCTATTTCTTTAATTAATTGTTCTTTTTCATTCATAATAATGAGCTACTTGATAAGCTAACATAAACAATTAAAGCCTGAAAGTAAATCATCTCAGAATATGACACAAGAAAAATCTTCACAATCACTCGTTGTTAGCGGTAGTAATTCAGGACAAATAGGACAAGCTGGTGGCGATCTGAATCAAAGTCAGTACAATACTCAGGGTGGCTTAGATCGACAATTATCTATAGCAGAAGTTGTTGAACTCATAGAAAAAATTGAACTTTTATTTAGTTCTTCAGATTTAGCTGACAAGCAAAAAAAACAAGCACTGAAACATATTGACTATGCAAAAGACGCAGTTCAAGAAGAAGAACCAGACAAAAAGACTGCTGCAATAAGTTTACAGAAAGCCACTAAAGTTCTGAAAGAAGCCAATGAAACTTTAGGTGCAGGTAAAAGTCTTTGGCAGAAGTTAGAATCAATTGTTAAACCATTAGCCATTTGGTTAGGCACTTGGTTATAGGGCAGGGCTATTTCATTCTCACCAGCCAGAGAATAAATTCTCTGTCTTATACCTTAAGTCCGTTTAAACGGACTTGATATTTTAGCCAAGAAATTAATTTCTTGGTGCATTGGAACTAGCATGAAATAGCCCTGG
>JASJDI010000221.1 GCA_030065155.1 Xenococcaceae cyanobacterium MO_188.B29 | reverse complement strand
TATTCAGATGTCTAGGTTCTGAACGGGTGGTTTTCAATTTTTATAATTGATTAGCACCCAACAAGTCGCACTATTACTCATTACTTACGAGCCATCTAATCGACTTGTCCTAACAGATTAACGTACTGCGATATTAGCAACTTGCACAAACTACTGGAAGACTTAATATTCATGTTCGATCGACATACTCTCATTTATAAAACTTTTATTTTAGTGGCAAATTACGAACTCTATATTGGTAATCTTCAACAATAATAATTGCACCGTGGTTTAAGTTTTCAGAGCATTCAGCAAGCACAGTCAATAACTTTGAACTAACAAAGCTAGGAATAGTTGTTTTTAATCTAAAAATAATTACACTAGGTAAATTATTTTGACTAGAAGCCAAAAGGTCGGTAAAGTCTAAATCGAAAGTTAAGATAATTCTTGATTCTAGTTTTGCTTTTGCCACGATCTCGCGATCGGACATTCGCATTAGTCCTTGCTCACTTAAATGAATAGCATTGTATCCTTTCTCTCTCAATATTTTTACTGTTAAGGGAGATACTCCCATATCCGCTAGGAACTTCATGCTGGTATTTCAGTAAAAGAATGAATTTCTTCATTGGCTAAAAATGCAGCGTAATTTAAGCAAGCTTGAATGTCTTCTACTTCTAAATAAGGATAAGCTTCGATAATTTCAGCATTGTTCATGCCATTGGCAACTAAACTTAAAACCAAAGATACAGTGATACGCATTCCTCTAATACAAGCTCTACCACCCATAATTTGTGGGTCAAATGTTATGCGTTCAAATATCATGTCTTTTTCCATAAGTACTAGTATATGTTATTTTCAATCGAGTCAAGTCAATCAAGCCTTTTAGCTAAGTAATTAAAGTTCATCTGTTGCGATTCTTTTTGATGTGAATATTTTCCAATTTATCAAATGCGATCGGCGTAAGCTGGCACTGCGCGATCGCTCTATATCAATTCTAGACATTTCTTTGCAAGTTCATCTGTCGTTGATACAGATTCTACATTAATACAGAAAAAACCAAGTCGATCGACTTCTTTCTTCATGCGTTTATTGTAAAGTAAAGTGCGATCTAGAAATTTCTGAATCAAATACTTTTCCTCCTCGCCGACATTATCAAAATTACTTTCACTCAGAATTCGGTTGCGGAAAAGTCGCTCGCGAGCTGTAAGCCAAATCACCTTAATACTATTGTCTTTAACTAAATTTGCTACCAATGTAGGATACAAGGCAGAACCTTCAATTATGAGGCATTCTACCGATCGATTGGATACATGAGAATGAATAATAGCTTCGACTTGTGGCAACACATTTTTCTCATAGTGAGATAATACATCTAAAAAAAGAGCGTCGATCGATAAATTCCTGTAATGTTCTGCTACGTGTTCTGGAATATAATTTTTATTGGCATTCACCCAAGGACGACCAGGATGCCGAGCTAAACTATCAGTAGAAAGATAACGACCGCCAAGCTTTTCGGTTATCGATCGACCAAGAGTAGATTTACCCACATGAGAAGAGCCACCAATTAGAATTACTCTAGTTTTATCGATCGATTTATTCATAGACTTATTTATCTGTAATAATAAATTCAACCCATTTATCAGTGTCGCACCTAGAGACGAGACAGAGTAATCCCTTTTTGGCATTCCAGATTTGTTGGGTAAAAGCGATCGCTCTACAGCATTGTCTAGTTAAAATAATGAAAAACCTCTCATTAAGTTTAAGTTGATTGTTTGTCTAAAATTTCTTGAATAATTGGTTTTAACAGTACTAAATCTACTTTGACTGCTAATAATTCACTAAGATGATTTTCTAATTCACAAAAGGTTAGTAAACCAAATCTAGCTTGGGGTTCAAATTCTACCAAGATATCTAGATCGCTATTTTCTGTGGCTTCTCCGCGAATATATGAACCAAATATCCCTAATTGTTTGATTTGATATTGCTGTTTGATCTGGTCGAAGTTTTGATTCAGTTTTTGTTTGATTTGTTTTAATTGTTTCATCTTTGATTCTATTTTTTGCTCTTTAGTACTTCGATCGATAGCAAATCTAGTTAATTTTACACTCGTTAAGGAAAGGGACAACAAAGCCCGAACTCAGGTTATTTTATTTAAGTTCGAGTCAAAGATTAAGAAAATTATTGTGAACGAAGTCTTTGACCTATCTCCCATACTGCAATTTTATTTGAGTCATACTTGAGGATGCTTTCTGCTTCTGGTAAAGAACACCATTTTAATTCACTATATTCGCTGGATACTTTGGTAACGCCTACTGCTTCAACCATAAATGAATATTGGGGAATCACGAATGGATAATTATGCCACTTCTCATGTCCTTGAAAATATATTTTTGGTAGCATACACATTGAATCCAACTTAACCCAGTTTACTCCTGTTAAGTTAGTCTCTTCTTTTAATTCTCGAATAGCTGTTTGTAATTGGTTTTCACCGTTTTCACCGCCACCAGATATTGCTTGCCAATAACCATTATCTTTACGACAACCTATGAGAATTTCAATTTCATTTTGGAGAAAACGATATGGAAAAATCAAAATTTGATATGGTTCTCTCATTTTTGTTATTAAGTAGATAAGCAAAATTATTGGGATATTAATGAAATATAGTTATAGTCATTTTTCCTCCCCTGCTTCCTCTGCTCCCTCTGCTTCCTCTGCTCCCTCTGCTTTCAAAAAGTACACAGGTTTAATTTGCCCAAGTACTTAGCTCTGATGCATTCCTAAATAAGAATTAATAATCTCAGAATCTCTACTCAACTCCTCTGGTGTACCAGCTTGAATAATTTTCCCTGTTTCTAGCACATATAGACGATTAGCAACGGAAAGAGCTAATTGAGCCATTTGATCTACCAATAAGATGGAAATTCCATCATCACATAATGATGCCAAGATTTCGTAAACAGATGCTAGCAATTGCGGTGCTAAGCCTAGAGACGGTTCATCTAAAAGCAAAATTTTGGGTCTAGCCATTAATCCTCTTGCGATCGCCAGCATTTGTTGTTCTCCTCCCGAAAGCAAACCAGCTTGTCGATCTTGTAGTTTTTTTAAAGCAGGAAAGCGATCGAACATTGCTTCTATATCTTTTTCTATCTGATTATCGCGACGGTAAAATGCTCCTAGGCGCAGATTATCCATTACTGTTAGCTGCTTAAATATCTGTCTTCCTTCGGGAATTAAAACAATTCCGTTTTTGGCTAGTTGTTGGGAGGATAGTTTAGTTAAATTTTGACCGCGAAATAATACTCGTCCCGATCGAGGAGTTAGTAACCGAGCAATACTTTTAAGTAGAGTAGTCTTGCCTGCACCATTTGCACCGATAACCGCTACTAACTCTCCTTGGCGAACTTCTAAGGAGATATCTTGTAAAACTTGCAACTTGCCATACCCTGCTACTAAGTTTTCCACGGCTAAAATTGTTGGGGTTGCATCAATAGCGGGACGATTTAAATTCCCACTGGGTACTCCTAAATAAGCATCTTTAACACCCTCGTCTTTCTGTACTTTGGCTGGTATCCCACTACAGATTACTTTACCTCGATCGAGAACCACAAGGCGATCGCTAATCTCCATAACCAAATTCATATCATGTTCGATGGCAATTACTTTAATCCCTGCATCTGCCAAGCGACGTAATAATTTAGCCAACCATTCTCGCTGTTGCTGTCCTAATCCTGCTGCTGGCTCATCTAATAATAGTACTTGGGGACTGATAGCTAAAGCACGAGCAATTTCTACTAAACGGCGATCGCCAAAAGCCAAACTGTCGGCACGAGCATGAATATTGCCTCGATAACCTACAAAAGCTAGCAGTCCTATTAATTGGCTTTCTGTAGAGGATTTTTGTTTGTCTTTCCAATCAAATAAGGCAGTAAAGATGTTACCCAAGTTATCGCCAGCATAGGCAACTTTTAAATTATCTAACACCGAAAGAGAATTAAATAGACGAGTGGTTTGAAAAGTTCGGCTTAAGCCAGCTTGTACTATCTCTAGAGTGTTTTTGCCTGTTAAGTCATTTTTTCCTAACTGAACTTTACCAGAGTCGGGACGATAGAAACCAGTCAAAAGATTGAGCAAGGTAGTTTTACCAGCACCATTAGGGCCTATTACTGAAGTTATTGTTCCCGATCGCGCTACTAAATCGACATTATCTACTGCTTTGATCCCACCAAAACTAATTTTCATATTTTCTACTGATAGAGGCAAATCATTTTGATTTTTGACTACCAATGCAGGTAAATCCTCTAGAGACATTTCTGGTGGATAAACGGAATGAGAATTACTAAAACGCCTGAGAAAAAAGCTCACCACTCCTTCTGGAGTCAGCCAGAGAGTAAGTAGAAGTAAGATGCCAAAAAATAAAAGCTGATATTCGGCAAAATCGTTGAGAAGCTCTGGCAAAATTACTAAAGCGATCGCGCCTACTAATGAGCCGGCAACCGTTCCCAAACCTCCTAAAATAACTACCAAAAGAAATAAAATCGATTTATGAGAGGTAAAACTATCGGGACTAATAAACCCCACAATTGAAGCAAAGAAAACTCCCCCCAAGCCAGTAAAAGCAGCAGATACAGCAAAAGCCATCCAGCGAATTTTTAGTACATTTAAACCAATGGCTGTGGCTGCAATCTCATCATCTCGTACTGCTTGCCAAGCTCTTCCCCAAGCATGATTTTTAATTACAGCAAAAGATGTTAAAGCGAGTATTGCCATAATCCAAGCTAGCAAAACTACATCTCGTAAAGCTGGTTGTAAATTAAGGAGTGTCGGCTTAGGAATATTAAAAATCCCCCCAAAACCCCCTGTTAGATCGACCCATTCAATTAAAATACGCTCGATGATAATCCCGAAAGCCACTGTTACCATGGCTAAATATGGCCCTTTAACTCGTAATGCAGGAATTGCCAAAGCTATCCCCATTCCCGCAGCTACTAATGTGGCGATAACCGTAGCTAGCCAAAAGTTCCCTTGCAGCTTGGTCATCAATAACGAACCTGTATAAGCACCAATGGCAAAAAAACCTGCATGACCGATCGAAACTTGCCCTGATAATCCAGTAAGAATATTTAAACCTACACCGACTAAAGTAGTTGTGGCAACAATGCCCAGAATATATAAATAATAAGTATTGGGAGCAAAAAAAGTAGCAGCCAGAGCAGCAACTATTAATCCTAACCAGCTAAAATAACGCACAAGTAAACAATTAAATTTGGGGGTAATTCTAAAAATTTAAGGATATAGAAAAAGAAAGTCGGTTGTTGATTTTAGTAACGTTAATTATTTAAGAGTTAATAATAGAATAGAATTTGATGATTTCTAAAAAATACTTAAGTATTCTGCTTATTTGTTTAACTATAGTTTTAATAACTGTTCCCAAGATTTTTGCTTCACCTGAAGAACAGTGTATCTATCATTCAGAGGCTTATGAAGGGTTAGAAATGACCAGATTGTCTCAAGAATTGAAAACTACGGGGTTGATTGGTCGAATTCATGGGTCAGTAGGGGAATCCAAACTGTTTGTGATGTCTGTCCGCGAACCAGATAATTTTTTTAGTTATCGTGAATTTTCCTTATTGCCTAAAAATAAACAGACGTTAGCTACTCTTAGTCAAGCTAATCGCCACGATCGAGTATGTATCCGTGGTCATATTATCTCTAATCCTAGTCCCCAAAAACATATTGCTGTCAAGTCAGTAGAAGTTTTAGATTCCTGGACTGGGTTAGAAGGGTTTCCCGAACACCAAAGAGAAGCCAATATTCCTGCTGAGTTGCTCGATCGCACTAGTTTTATTGGTAAAGTTCATGCTATAGGAGCAGAAGGCAAAATTTTAGTGGTGGAATATAAAGATGGAGTGATTCCTGTTTTTGTTAAATCTCCTGAATATACTAAAGACTTATATCGTGGCGATATTGTGCGGTTGTCTTATCAGCTAAAAAAAATTCCCAAAACTCCAACTCATCTAAAGCTAGATTCTCAAGTCGAACAACCTGTAGAAGTAGTTGACGCAATTACAGACTGGAATGGGAAGGAAAATACTTTAACTGGCAATCTGGTTAAGTTTCCCCAAAGTCCACAACTCAACTTTGACGTTTACGCGATCGAAGTAGATACAATGGGCATTAAACGCTATTTTACCCTAGTCAACTTTGAAGACATAGATGAATTTAAGAATATCAGAAATAAACTTGCTCAAATTTGGGATGAAAAGTCAGAAACTGCTGAAATAGGTAGAAATATGCTGATCAACCGCGAAATCACCATAGAGGCTCATGGTAAGACCAGCATAATCTCTCCCAGACAAGCTAATCCGCAAATTTTGCTCGGTACAGCCGAAGATATTCAGCAGAAGACCTAATTTTTTCGGTCAATGGGCAATTATTAGTCTTCATCTAAACCAAAAGCATATTTAAATACAATTGGGTCATAATATTCGCGCAATAATTCGATTTTGCCATCAACAACATAAAATAATCTACCGTATTGTTGATGGTAATTTTGTTTTGTCGAAATAATCTCTACCTCACCTCAGTTTATTGTCAGTAATCATTTTGGGAATAACTTTGTTGATCGCGAATTTTGTTAACCAGGCTCGATCGCAAAATGTACAACAATCTCAACCTCCATCAGAATTGAATCGTCTCAAATACTTTGAAGGGACTTGGCGTTATCAGCAACCAGCAGCACCAGCTTCTCCAGTGGGTATTTTTACTTGGACTGTAAAACGAGACTTAAACGACTTTTGGTATGTCGGCAACGCTGAAGAAATACAGTCACCCGACGCAGGAAACCCGATTATAGTCAATTCAAATAAGTTTGAGACAAAGATAGACTAAAAGAAGTGCAAAGAATATCTGAGTAGATTTAAAAGGAATGGCTTACAGTTTAGACTTAAAAACAAGAATAATAAATTATGTAGAGAATGGGGGAAGTGTAGCCAAAGCAGCTCGAATTTTTCAAGTAGGAAGAGCATCAATAATGTTTTTTGAAATAGACAAATCTGTCCAATTATTTTTAGTCAATATTGAAGCCTGAAATGCACATTATATCGTTGTTGGCGATCGCGGTAAGTCAATTTTTTACTCGATTTCTCAAAGCTTTATACAGTAAAGCTTTGAGCCTTATCTTGCACTTTTTCGCACGTATCTGATACTGTTGGCGAGTGCGACTCGTTTCTAGTAAGAGCTTCTAGCAACTAGAAGGGTATGACTAGAGTTCATTTAGAAAAGTACCTAGATAAATGAATAACTGATAAAAGGATGTAGGTGAAAGTCCTACCCTTTAGGAGAAAAGTGACTCCCTATCTGACCACAGTGACCGAACTCGGAATTTCGGAGGCTGAAGCTGGTATCAGGGCGTAATCAGAGGTAAAACAGATTAGCCACAAGAAGCGCTAATGGGGAGGTAGCACGGGTAAATAAGACCTAGAAAAGCATCTTACAGTAAAGCAGCAATCTGAACAAAACAATGCTGACTTGACCATCTATAATCTCGTAAAGTTCTTCGCCAGATATTTACAATCTCTGAGATGGTGGTAGGTGAATTGGTCTGCCCTAAACTACCAAAACAATCTTTTTATCGGAACGAGAAAAAACCACGTACAGGTCTAAGGAAAAGGTCGAAAACCGAAAGTAGGATGGACGAGCATCACAATTCCTGACGTGGGGTAGGACGAAGGGTAATTCCTTCGAGGCTAACAGAACATACGAATTAATGTAGAGCTTGGTTAGACACATGAAAAATAATCATAGTGAACATTGGAAAAATTTACCTTGGCATAAACTAAGAAAAAATCTTTTCCGCCTACAAAAACGAGTATGGAAAGTTTCACGTCCAGATTTAACTGAGAGGTGCGAGGCTCAATAACCTCCATCGACTCAACCAATATTTCTTCACAAACCGAAAAACCTTTGTAGCCCTCACCCCCAGCCCCTCTCCCAAAGTTGGGAGAGGAGAGCAGAATAAGTCATAATAAGGGTTTCACGAATTCGCCAACAGCATCTGTATCTTGGTCTTCCCCCTCCAAAGCTTACAAAAGCGTTCGTGATATCCTCAAAACTTAATTGAAACGACTATATCCCACATTTTTTTGATGCACCACCAACGATTTTTTGTCTCAAATAAGCGCGAATACGCTTTTATCACTTTGCTCGTTCGTCCAACTTATATCGTTATTTGAGATTAACTACAGCTTTACGATTCATCAAATCTGGTTGTTGTCCATAGATGTTAATCGAATCTTCGGTTACTTGTGTAGCATCAAGATAATTTTGGTTTTGTATTAAACCATCAATCTCTTTTAGCTTGTTAGATAAATGAACTTTTTTGCTTTTGATAAATGCTGTAGGGTCGTCAGCGATAGCAGCAGCAGCTTTTTCATATCGACCATTTTCTAAGTCATCAAAAAATTGCTGGTTCTCGTTAGCTGAATCTATTTCTGCGGTTCTCCTAACTTGTTTTGCTTGACCCTGACTAAGTTGCTTTTCAACATCTGAATCATTTACCCAGGCTAGTAAATATTTAGAAGTACCCGAATCATAAGAACTAGCAACCTGTGAAGTCCAACCAGGAGGAATATCTCCATCTCCTTCGCTAGCTGATGCTAGTTTGAGCCATTGTTGAGCATCATCAATCTTGACATAATAAGTTAAACCATCTTGAATAACTAAGGAATTTACTTTAGGATGAGCATCAAGAAATTTAACAGGGTCACTTTTGGACAAACTAAGTTCTAAAGCTAAAGATTGTCCCAGATCGATATCTAGACTACGCCAACCAACAATAAAAGCATTTTCTGTTTTAGAAGTTTTTAAACTGCCAATGTTTGTGTCTCCTGCTACGAAGTTAATGGTAATGCCATTATTAGTGCGAGAAATCTGTCTAGCAAGCTCGATATTAGCTAATTCACTATCGAGATTACGTAGTTTTGCACCATCCTGAGCCTTAACTGTTATCGAGGCAATAGATTGATTAGCTTTTAGATCGTAGGTAACTCCATCTAAAGTTTTGAATGAGAGAATTTGATTACCTCGATTGATGGACTTGTTATCAATATTGCCACGAAGGAGAAGTTCTCTAATTTTAGAAGCTTTTAGTAAAGGAGTGCGATCGGCAATTGTTTTAGAATCGCCCAAGGATACACCACCAGAGACAAAACTTGACTTACCAAACTGTTCAAATGACTTGGAGCTTAACAGAGGCATTGCTTCAGTAGTTGTCCCCTGATAACCACGGGGATAAAAGCAAACTTTAGGTTGATCGGTGCTATAAAAATCTTCCGAACAGTTTGTGGTATCCCATTCCTTAAATTTTAGTTGCTCGATGTTAGCTTGAACCCAGTCAGGAAACCAATTATCATGACTGACTTTAACTGTTTGTAAAAATTGTAAAGATTCTCCTCGTTCGGATTCATTGAGCCAGCTAATTACAAGACTCCATTTCATAATTTCATTGAGTCTTTCGTACTGAGGTTCGTAACAAGCAACTTCTTCATAATGTTCGTTCCACCAACCCAAGAAAGCTTCAGAATTTGTTGTTGCAATAGTTTCTTTGCCAGGTTCTAAAGAATTAGAGGATGCAGCGAAAATTCGAGTAGCATTACGAGCGAATAAAATCCTATTATTGTCAGCTATTTGAAATCCTTTATCTTGATGACCAAACCAAACCCTAGTATCTGGTAGTTCTCTTAATTCTTGTTCATATATTGAGGATACTTTTGCCGATATTTGGGTCAGAGGTTGAAAATCTGCAATATATCTTTCTGGAGTAGTTCCTAAATAATCCAATGCCCATAACTTGGCTAACAGATCTGTATAATACAGAACCATTCCCACTTCCGTTCCTTCTAAATCTCCATCATAACGTGCTCTTTGAAAACTACGAGTTCTAGGAGTTTGTAAAAAATCATAGATTTCTTTGAGCGATTCTAGAGATGGATTTTCAAAAATACTAAATGAAATATCATTAAGTTTTAATTTGAGATTGTCAATAAGATGTAAGTAAGGAAATACATTATTTTGAGATAAACTTTTTTGGACTTTCTCAATCTCTTGATTGGTAAAAATAGATTTACCATTAGACTTAAATGCTAAAAGTTGAGAAGATATTTTAGTTAAAGATTCACTTAATCCTTGATAATCGTAAGCAGGATCTAGAGAAAACCCACTACCATCAACTAACTGACGTTTTTGTAATTCTTCCTGAAAATCTTGGATAACTTTTTTTTCAAATTCAGCTTGACTTAATCCTTGACTATTAAGTAAATATTTACTTTGTATATCAGTTATAAGTTGTTTAAATTGTTTCTCAATTTTATTCTCTGATTGCCAAAGTGCAGCAACATCTTCTACACTTATCTTTCCATAGGAATGACTCTTGATTTTTCTACCACCAAGAAGTAAATCAGAATCAATTACTTGAGCAAAAGTAATATCATCCACCTTTGCCATAAACTGATTAAGATCACTTAATTTTTTAATATATGTTTGATGGTAGCCATATTTTTTATCGTCAAATAAACTATTTGTCTCTAACTCTTCTATACGGGTTAATTGAGCTGTATCTGTTTCTAAATCAAGTTGATATTCAAATACTTCTAATTTTTCAGGAATTCGACCTAAATTTTGCCGATGTTTATCTGCAATATGAGCTAAATAATCGATTCTTTGTTCTGGTGAACTATCTTGAGGTATTAAAGCTACTATAGTCTCTTTTCCTACATATAAAGAACGAGTATCACCATATTCAAAATTAGATACAGGTTTCAGATAGTCAAAACGGACAGGAGAAATGTCGTATGAAGCTTCACTAATTTCTTTTGTAGAAAAACTGGGATCTGATTCAACTGTGAATAGCAACCAATCTAAAAATTGGTCTTTTTTTTGCCTTTCTGTAAACTTGTTTAAACTATATGCTTTAGCTTGAAAATTAATAGTTTGTGGTTCATTGAAAGGAAAATATTCAAATGCAACGGCTGGTTTATTTGAATTTATAGGAATTGATAATCCAATAATTAGCAAAGCAGTAGCTAAAGCTATAGCCAGAAAACTGAATCTTTTAATGAGTCTTTTCATGTGGCTTTATCCTTTTATTTATTATTTATTTTGATTTAGTCGTTGATATCGACTTATAATTTTCAAATCCGAATTATCAAGCTCTTCTTCTTTTTGACTTAACCATTGAATCAATGCTTGAGCATATAATTGTTGTACTTCTCCTTCTCGAAAGTCTTTTCCTTTAACAGATTTATGAGCTAAAAATTGCTCTGCATTTTTAATTACTTTTAAGGAATCATATTTTTCAGATGCTTCTATAATTTCTTGATAAGTACGACTTCTTACTTTCGTAGCAAATGATTCGCGCAGAAAAAAGCCTCCTGTAAATAGTAAAAATAAAGTGGCAAAGCTGGGAAGAATTTTAAAACGTAAATCTTGATGACTAAAGAGCCAAGGTAAGAAAGGTTCATTTTTTACCTTGGCTCTTTAGTCATCAAGATTTACGTTTTAAAATTCTTCCCAGCTTTGCCACTTTATTTTTACTATTTACAGGAGGCTTTTTTCTGCGCGAATCATTTGCTACGAAAGTAAGAAGTCGT
>JASJDI010000009.1 GCA_030065155.1 Xenococcaceae cyanobacterium MO_188.B29 | reverse complement strand
CGTTTAATTATTGAAATGGGCATGGGAGTAGACCAACACGGTCAAGAGCCTACTGTAGCAGCAGCCAGAGCAGTACGTAATGCTATTGCTCACAATGCCTTGCCTGGGGTTTGGGAAGTGGCTGGTTTAAGCCATCCCCAACAAATGATTGTCGAAGTCAAAGTAGCAGTGCCTTATCCAGAGCAAGTTAGAGAAGAAGAGGTATTAGCTGTCTTACCTTTCGGACAGAAAACCCTCACTGTAGAGAATGGCGGTATGGTAGTTGAGGGTCGAGCGATAGCCGAACTGGATGATAAAAATGATGAAATGCTAGTTGCAGTTGCTGCTGTAACTGTTTTAGTTGAATCAAATTAGTAAAGTATTACGTATTGGTGGAGGTCAATCACCGATTTCTACGTCAAGATGATTAGTAAAGATGCATTCAGGTAAGAACCATGTTTTTCTTTCAAAGCGTCCTCTTGGCATTAGGTCTTCTCTTGATTAATGGGTATTCTGCTTTTAGTGCCACCTTCAGGTACACATCGGCAACAACAGAAACGATATATACAGAAGGCGAGACGACCATAAACGGAGTAACCTATGACGGAACCTTCATTAATTCTATTTTTGATCCCTTTGCCATGATGTTTCGTCAATTTTCTGGTTTGTTTTCCATCACTGATGGGTCATTAGGAGAAGCCGTCGCCGTGGCAGCAGTCCAAACCAACCCGATCGATCGTACCCTATTGGGAGAAGAGGGAATTGCTCGAACCGAATATTTAGCTGACCTACAGGATGTCGCTTTAATTCCTGGGGCAATAACCTTGCCAGAGGGCTTGAGTGAATTTGATTTTAAGTTTATTCCTGCCCCTGTTGCTGGCACTCCCACAGTTTTGGCACAAGGTTGGTCAGTAGAAAAAGTGAGCGAACCTGGAGCCGTTGTTGCTATTGGATTTCTTGGTGGTTTGCTGATGATGGGGAAAGGTTAGGTGATTGCGAGAAAAGACTATAAGCTGTTGTGCATTTAAATTACATAGTGAAAGTGGCAGAGGAGCGGAGGTGCAGAGGTGCAGGGGAGAAAGGATGACTCTTTCTGAGCAAATTGTAAATCATGCCAATTAAGTACCTAAATAAAATTATTTACACATTTTGATGTTAACTAAAAATAGCTGTATCTCTTTCCTGTTGCCTATTCCCTATTCCCTCCCTCAACTGTGTAATTTATTGTGTGTAAGTACTTAAATGCGTATTAGCTTACCAGTTTAAACAGAATATTTTCGATTCGGATTAAAGCCTGTCTGCTTTGTTTATTCTGACTCGGTGAATTCTCTACTTCTACTAAATCTCTCATTACTTTTTCCAGTTACTATGACTATTCGACCCGTTAATCAAACCCTTAATAACCTAGCATTAGCAATTGTTGGGATTAGCTTAACTGCTTCTTCTGTAGTTATCTCTTCGCCAGTGAGGGCTTTAACACTGATTACAGACCGCTCAACCTTAAGAGCTAACGATCGCCTTGATTTTTCCAGTTTGGGAAAGGTCTTTAATCCACTTGCTCCCTCTACTACTCCCGATTCCTTTTTGCCCAATACTTTTTCTGCCACTTCGGATAATGGTTTGGAACTCAACCTAAATATTCCTCCCAGTAACGACCCAGCCAGTACTCCCCCCTTTATCTTTCAAACCACCTCCCTACCTGTAGGCATTCCTACTAACTTTGCTGATGGCGATTTTCTCTTGTTTACGGGAGCCGATCTGAGCTTTTTTCCCTCTCCTGGCAATCCTGGTCCTCTGACAATTGACTTGGCCACTCCCGTAACTGGAGCGGGGACTCAGATCGCTGTAGACGATACCCCATCATTTACTGCGTTCCTCTCTGCTTTTGACGATGGAGGGAACTTGTTAGGCAGCTTTTCCCTACCAGGGACTTCCTCGGGCGCACTAGATAACTCAGCTCTGTTTTTAGGCGTAACTAGTGAAGAAGCTAATATTGCTAGACTAGTCTATAGTAGTGATGCATCTAATCGAGCAATTGGCATCAATACCGTGAGTATCAGTACGAGAACAATTCCCGAACCTTCTGTTCTGTTTGGCTTATTACTAATAGCCACTTCAGGCATCTCTTGGTTCTCTAGTAGTCGACAGGATTCTAACCTGAAAAGATAAGAAGAAGTTTATACCCTCAAACTCATCGAGCATTTCTGTTTGTCTAATTTAAAAGAGTGGAGATTAGAAGCTCTTCTCCTAGAACACCAATTCATTAATCCCAAAAGTCTTGGAAAAAAGGGACAAGGAGGACACGGAAGACAAGGAAGAAATTACCTTGCTCCTTTCTTGGTTCGCACCGCTTTTCTCCCTTGTCTTCCCACTCTCCCTTGTCTTACCCTTCTCTTGAATTTATGAATACTGAATCGGTGTTCTAGCTCCCTTTCTCAGTTTGAAGTACAATATCTCTAACTACTCGACACTCAGGAGGCAGCGAGAGATTTAATGGTGAAGAGTACTCGCCGCCAATTTCTGCAAGCTTTGGGAGGTACTCTGTTGATCGGCCAGTTACCAGTGTTAGCCTCCGAACGCTTACAACTCATCAAGCCCCGACATCTGAAGGTAGGCGATACCGTGGGCTTGATTAGCCCTGGTAGTGCTATTAACCAGTCAGACCTCACAGAGGTCATAGATTTCCTCACTGCTTATGGCTTCAAAGTTAAGGTAGGCAAGCATGTCCTAGACCGCTACGGTTATCTGGCGGGAATTGATGCCGACCGTGCTGCTGACGTGAATGCCATGTTTGCCGACGAGCAGGTTCAAGCCATCTTGACCATGCGGGGGGGCTGGGGTTGCAATCGAATTTTGCCCCTGCTGGACTACGACCTCATCCGCCGTCATCCCAAAATTCTGATGGGCTTCAGCGATATTACGTCGCTGCTGTTAGCGATAATAGCTCGCAGTGGAGTGATTACTTTTCACGGACCGGTGGGCATATCTAGTTGGAATTGGTTTAACCTCAATTATGTCGAGCGGATTCTGCTCAACAAAGAAGCGATTCTGCTACAAAATCTGACTGACCATCGGGTAGAAACGATTACTCCTGGCAAGACAAGAGGGCGTTTGCTAGGGGGTAATTTGTCGGTGCTAACCGCTTTGGTCGGGTCGCCCTACCTACCGACCTGGAAGAATACCATCTTGTTTATTGAAGAAGTGGGGGAAGAAATTTATCGAGTAGACCGAATGTTGACTCAGCTTAAACTAGGGGGAATTCTAGAGCAACTGGCGGGTTTGATTTTTGCTAGCTGCTCTGACTGCGATCGAGCAGAAGATGACGAGCCTACTCTAACCTTGAGGCAGGTTTTGTCAGAGCTAATCGCACCTTTGAGGATTCCCGCTTGGTATGGTTCGATGATTGGTCACATTCCCTATAATTTTACTGTCCCATTGGGAGTGGAAGTAGAAGTTGATGCCGAGGAAGGTACGATTTTAATGCTAGAGCCAGCAGTACTCTAAAATACTCAGTCTTCTAAGTTAACGTCGTAGTTCTGGCTTAGGCTCAGTTCAGTCTGCTTCAGTTCCTGCAACTTCTGTTTGTCTTCTTCTGTAATTACTGCATATTTGTGTTCTAGCTTGATAATCTCCTGTTGGATTTGGGCAAGCTTGAAGCCTACTGTTGCAGCTTTAGTTGTCATAGTGTCTTCACCACCTAATCAAGTTAATTCTGCCGTGTTTTCTCTGGCTTTTCCCTCGCAGAATTGGCTGGCTTCACGGTAACTTTGGGTAAGCATAATTACTTACTCAACCTTACTATAACCCAATTAGAGTTACTTAATTGCCTTTATTTTTGACATAATCTCTCAAATATTCATAAGGTTTATTTAAGTCCCCATCAAGGGCGATCGTTCCTTCATAGATCATTTGGCTATCGGTTTGATTTAACTGTAACCACACTTGGGAGATTAATTGATTGCCAAAATCTTCTGAAGCATCGCGAGGCAGTTCATTGGGCAAATTATCCACTGCCATGACATCGATACAGTGACTTTGAAATGGTAAGGTTTCTTTTTCTAATACAGGGTCATAACCATAAATCGGCTCGGCGATAGAAGAAGCTCTGATGGTCGAAGGAATCGAGGAATCTGGGGCAATATCGCAGGTAACATCGGCAATGACCTGAATAGTAAAATCCTTGCGCTTCATATCCTCTTTGCTAAAGAAGACTGGAATACGCTTATCCCAATAGATACCATTAAGCATGATATTCGCAGTATGAGTATAGGGTTCAAAACTAGAAACATATTGTTCGGGATGTTGATAATAGTGAGTCTCATCAAAAGAAGCTGCTCCTTCCTGGCGATACATATCCTTGACCGTTAGTTGTGTATAAACAGGTTCGTCAAAATTTTTCTCTAAAAATGCTTGAGGTGAAACCCGCTTGATTTTCATCAAGTCCAGTACTTCAGTTGCCCCATGAGCAACTCTACCTTCTCCAGTGACTACCAGCTTGATATTAGAAAGAGGTAAATTTTGATAATAAGTCATCGCTTCTGCCCAGTCATGACATTCATGCAGGGGTTTGAGTAAAAATTCTCCCTCACGTCGCCCCCAGGTAAGAATGGCATTATGACCCCCAACAATACCTGCCCAGCGTCCAAAAGCAATTACTCTTTGACCAGAAGAGTCACGCAAACATTCATAATCGATTAGGCGAATTTTTTTTTGTAGAATTGAACGTAATAGTTCCCGATTATAGGGTTGTTTTTTGATCGTATGAGAGAAAAAGAGATAAGTTTTATTCGGCAGTAGCAAGTTTATGGGAACTTCTTTGACCCCTAACAAAATTTCGCATTCGGTCAGATTTTCTGTTAATGGAATACCTTGACTTTCATATTCGGCATCAGTAAAGCACCTTTCTTGACTGGGCTGGACAAATATTTGTAAATCTCGCTCTTTATCTAGCAAATATCGACATTGCTTCGGTGTTAACGGCACTCTAGAATCACTCTTGATTTTGCCTTCTCTAACTATTCCTACTTTCATAATTAATTTTTTGCCCTCTAGTAGTCTTTCAAGATGGTTTTGAGGGATAAATTATGGAAAGATTTTCTTTAGCTTCCAGTTTCTTTTTTCACTGTCAAAACAGTCAGAATTTTTTCGCCTAGATCGGTAATTAACAGACTCCCACCTGCCATCCCTATACCTACCATCATAATAGTTAACTGGTTGCTGCCAAAAATTACTGCTTCAGGTCGAATTATAATGAGCAATAGAGTAGTTAAAGCAGAAAGACTACCCATTAACAATGAAAGCTTAACGCTGTTAGGAGAGAAGGTATACGCGCCTGAATAATCTAATAGGTAAGCCAGAAAGGGAATCCAAGCAGCTGATAGATAAGTAGCGTAAAACAAGAGAATTAAACTAACGATTTCTCCACCTGTGAGGGCAACAGCTAGAGCCAACAGGACATTAATAATTGCGATCGCACATCGATTGCCCGACCACTGGGGGACAATTTCTAGGTCAAAAAAGGTTTTAGTTTGTATTCGCAGGACACTACTACCTAAACCAAGGGCGGGAACTACTAAAGTAAAGATCGCCACGATGCTAAAAGGATGTTTTGTGCCACCACCCACCCAAGACAAAATGTAAGGAATGACTTCTTTGCCATCTAAATTAGCGGGTATAATAGCTGCCTGTTGGGCAACAATAATAGCAGATGCAGGAAGTAAAGCTAGGGCAATGAGCATCACCGCAGCCAGAATACAACTCCAAATAGCAGTACGGACATCTTTAGCACAAACTAAATATTGCTGACACTTCATGTCGAGTGCTACTAGCAACATAGTGGATAGAGAAATCCCAATCCCTTCTACAGCGTCAATTTGCGGTAGGGAAGCCAGAAAGTCTAGGGGCGATCGCGTCATAATGGATAAGCCATGTAATACCCACAAGCTGTAAACTAGGGCGAAAATATTCAAGAACAGTAAGCTGCGCAAAAACCAACTGGCCTTCTCGACAGGAAGCTGAGAAAGCACACAAAACAAAAGGGTTAAAACCCCCATACTAGGTAGCACTGGCACGCCCACTACAGCCAGAATCGCTGACCCGGCCATAATTTGAACTGCCTCGATCCCAATCAGAGACATCCAGGACATTAAGCCAACTCCAATTTTGACCGACTTGCCGTAGCGGTTTCCCAATAGCGTCCAGATTGGCTCTACTTGCTGCCAGTAGAATTTAGCAAGGATTAAGAGAACCAAAAATCCCAACCCAATAGAGACGGCATAGAGGCTGCCCTCTATCCCCTGATTCAGAGCTTGTTCGGCAGTTCCTAGTAAAAAACCCAAACCATAGTGGGCCGATACAAGTAAGGTAGCTAAAGAAAAGACTCCTAGTTTTCTGCCATCAGAACCGATGTTGGCACTCATGGTCATATCAGATCCTGTTAAATAGCGATAATTCCTGGTTGGGGAGAGACAAGGCAGACAAGGGGCAATACTGTTCGGTTAAGAAAAGTTGCTGGGTTGGGAAAGCAGGGGGAGCGGAGGAAGCAGGGGAGCAGGGGGAGAATAAATTATGCTTATCCGAACAGTATTGAGACAAGGGGGACAAGGCAGTTTTTATTCTGGCTATTCAATCGGATTCGATATCAGTAATTTTCTGGCTCAATATTTCTGAAAGATATTCTCTGGTCTCTGACAGATAATTAGGAAGAAACTGAAAAACCACGATAGCTCGACGCGCATTGCTCCGTCGAAAATAGAACCAAGTTGGAATCCTTGCATTTTAGTAATTTTGTTGTTTTTGAAAGGTAAGGTTCTTTAATTCAAATCTTACCTAATCCTACGTAGGATTTTTTCCGTAAGATTACGTAAAAAAGACATTAATTCAGTTAAATAACCTCAATACTTATTGAAACTAGATCGACGATCGCCTGTGGGGGGAAATCTGGCGATCGCGTTTTGACAATCCTGAAATGTTAAGAACAATATCTCTTTAGCAATGCTTAGTTAGGCAACTCATAGGATTAAAGGAGAAATGATTCAGAAGCTAGTGGAGGCAGGGAAAACCGTAAGCGATCGCGAAAACCACGTTGCTCAACCTCTTCTTTTACATGAACCGTTACAATTACGGCAATTTTAACCCTATCTTAATCAAAAGCTTGCCAAGACTTAACTGCTGTCCCTGATTGCTTTCGATAGAATCTTAGTAAGAGATTTTGTAGTTCAAGTTACAAATTGAGGATAGCCAATGACCATAACCACCTCAACTAAGATTAGAAAAAGTCGGTCAGAGAAGATTTCGGACTCCCTCGATCCCCGTAGCGATCGCTTTAACTTTGAACTTTGGAGTAGTGAAGTTCGCCAGCAAATGCTTACTGCCCTTCAGAAACAGTTAAATTCTCGTCGTACCTAAACTTCAAAAGCATGATTCATGTAAGAAGGAAAATTTGTCAGCAGTCTAAAATCGCAAAATCTTTTCATTGTTAATTTATGTCTAGGTAAAAGTAATTCAAAAAAATATGGGCTAAACAGTTGATAGAAAAACCAGTGTTAGAAAAAGCAACAATCTTGGGATTTCCCTATCAACTGGATGAAGAAAACTGCTGGCAGATTTTGCCGAGACAACGAGGAGAAACTTGGCAACTAACCTCAGCAAGAGCGCGATGGATTCTTAGTCTCAGAAATGTTCCTCAACTCTACTTAGATTCAGAAGAAGCGATCGCCTTTTTAGCTATGCGAGCAAGAAGCCGATAGTTATATAGGCAATAATCTATCCTAAAACAGTAGAATTAATTGCGCTACATAAAAGTAAATGAAAACGCCGACAACATCAGCAATGGTTGTCAGAAAAGGTGCAGACATGAAAGCGGGATCGAAACCCAACCAAAAGAATAAAAAAGGTAATGTTGCACCAAGAACACTCCCTAAGACGGAGATGAGTAAAAGACTAATTCCGACTACGAGAGCAATTAGTAAATTTCCTTGAAGTAGATAAGCCCAAGCCACTGCGCCTAACCCTAAAATTATCCCCAACAAAGCTCCTGCTATGGCTTCTCGTCTAACGAGCCATAACATTTCCCGTCGATGAAAACTTTGAGTGTTTAACCCCCGAATTACTACCGTAGAAGACTGACACCCGACATCACCACCAGTATCGATCAACAGAGGAATAAAAGCTACTAAGACAATCATTTGTCTTAAAAGCTGCTCATGAGTTTTAACAATTAAACTTGCTACAGTTGTAGTTAAAAATGCAGTCATCAGCCAGAAAGCGCGTCGGTGAACTATACTCAGTATGTTGCTTTGAAAGTAATGACTGTCTGCTGGTTGAACCCCACCAAGAGTATGAATATCTTTGGTAGTTTCTGCTTCAAGAATATCGATCGCATCATCAATAGTGATAATACCCACCAGGCGATTTTCTGTATCCACTACAGGTAAGGCTAAGAAGTCGTAACGCTGAATTAGGCGAACTACTTCTTCTTGAGGAGTATCCGTATGAACACAAATTACATGAGGATTTGCCAGTTCACCGATAATTTGCTCTGGTTGAGCAGTGACGAAATCTTTGAGGGAGAGATACCCAGTCAAACAATGCTGATTATCAGTTACAAACAAAGAATAAATAGTTTCTTTGGTTAGTGCTAAACGACGTATGTGTTCAAAAGCTTGAGCGACAGTCCATTCTTCCTTGAGAGAGAGATACTCTGGAGTCATGATGCGTCCAGCAGTCTCAGGTTTATAACCTAAAAGTAAAGCCGTTGCTTTTCGCTCAGAAGGACTGAGTTGTCTTAACAGTTGGCGGACAACTTTTGCCGGTAGCTCGTCAAATAATCTTACTCTATCATCTGGCGACATCCGATCGATAATATTGCGAACATCTTCATGGCTGAAGTCTCTGAGTAAAACCTGCTGTACAGAAGGAGCTAAATATTCATAAACTGCGATCGCTTCATCTTTTGCCAGGAGGCGAAATGCTAGTGCCTGCATTACTTCAGGTAATCCTTCGATCGCTTCGGCAATATCCGCTGGCTGTACTGGTATTAAAATTGCTTTGGCTCCTTCCCAGTTTTCCTGTTCCAGCAAAATTTTTAGTTCAGAGCGAACTAACTGTCGTAGCTCCTGACGTGGATTGAGATTAGATTTAGAAGGGGGACGAGCTTCAGTCAAATCAGTAAATTGTTATTTTAGATATTTATTCTTGATTCAGAAGTTCTTTTTTCGACTAGTTATTTCCCAAGACTTCTGAGTTGCTCGGTATTTTCGAGCTTACTATCTAACATCTAAATATTATAGAAATGTCTGACCCAGAAATACTACGAATTGCTAAGTAAAAACACGTATTGGCTCACAACCGTTTTTAGAATAGGAGTGGAGGGTCTTAAAGTTTTTCAACTGCTAATAGAAATGAATAATCGTGAGCTACCCGCTGTAGAAAGCAGAAAACCCCATCGTCTCTCCTTAAAGCAGCAACCACCTCTGGTGCAAACCCTACACGACCGCGTACGGGGAAGAGTCCGTTACAAACTAAGGGGGCTACAAGGGTCAGCCAATTTACAACAATATTTGGAATTTAGTTTATCTAGGCGATCGGGAATTAATTATGTTCGTGCTAGCTCCTGGTCTGGTAACATCCTGATTATATTTACTCAAGAGCTTAACCCTAAAGCGATCGCTTTGCTCATTGCCACTATTGTCAAAGAATATAGACAAAAGCCCCAACAAGCTATACAGCGTAGTTTTAGAGGCAATCACCACTCGCTGTTACCTCAAGAAGTGAGCAAGCTAACCCCAACCTATTCAGAAACTACCTCCACATCATCGAATCTTATGCCTTTACAATCCTGGCATCTTCAAGAAACAGAAGCAATTTTAACTGAGTTAGAAACTTCTAGGGAATCGGGATTATCTTTAGAGAAGGTACAAGGTAATCTCCAGAAATATGGTGCGAATGTTCTAGCTGAATCTCAACCCCGCTCTGGACTAAGTATTTTTATTGACTACTTTAAATCTGTGCCTGTTGCCCTGCTAACCCTAGCAGCAGGACTATCTGTAGTTACGGGAGGAATAATTGATGCAGTGGTGATTATGGGAGTAGTAGTCATCAATGCCATCCTGGGTTACGCTACCGAAAGCCAATCTGAACGGATTATTCATTCTCTCAAAAGTTTAGTCAATCCCTCGGCTTGGACTATCAGAGACAGTAAATTAACTACAATAAACTCCCAAGAAATCGTCATCGGCGATATTTTAGTCCTCAAACCTGGTAGTTATGTTGCTGCTGATGCCAGATTAATTGAAGCCACAAGCCTTACGGTTGATGAGTCTGCTCTTACAGGAGAAAGTATTCCCGTCCTCAAAACTGCTCAAACTTTAACTGGTAAAGATGTTCCCTTAGCCGAACGAGTTAACATGGTGTATCGAGGAACTTTAGTTACTGGCGGACAAGGACTAGCAGTAGTAGTAGCTACAGGACAATTAACTGAAATGGGACGCATTCAAACTCTAGTAGGAGAAACTACCGTACCCCAAACGCCGATGGAACGTCAACTCGATCGAGTAGGCGGTCAACTCGTCTTTTTATCCAGTGGGGTTTGCGGTCTGGTTTTTGCTTTAGGATTGCTGCGAGGTTATGGTGTAATTCAGATGCTCAAAACCTCCATCTCTTTAGCTGTTGCTGCCGTGCCCGAAGGATTGCCTACTGTTGCTACCACTACCCTAGCTTTAGGAATTGGCAAAATGAGAAGACATAATGTGTTGATTCGTCGTCTCGATGCCATAGAAGCTTTGGGTTCGGTGCAGACTATCTGTCTGGATAAAACAGGGACACTCACAGTCAATCAAATGTCCGTAGTCGAACTCCATACCGATTGCCAAAGAATAGAAATTACCAATGGACAATTTCTGCTGGCAGGAGAACCCCTCAATCCTTATAGCTGTGATGAACTTTTAAAACTCATCCACGTTTCTATTCTCTGTAATGAAAGTAAAGTCAACAACGATCGCAATGGCAAATATGTAGTTAATGGCTCGGCTACCGAAAATGCTTTGATGGAAATGGCGATCGCTGCGGGCATTGATGTCTTAGAATTACAAGGCAAATATCCTCGCTTAGAAATTAAGCATCGCTCAGAAGAGCAGAATTTTATGCGGACTGTTCATACTGTCCATGAATCGCAAAAATTAGTAGCAGTTAAGGGTAGTCCTACAGAAGTATTGGAACTTTGTTGTTGCCAACTCAAACAAGGTCAGCAAATTCTTCTCACTGAAACAGATAGACAGGCGATCGAAGTAGAAAACGAGCGCATGGCAGGTAAAGCTCTCCGAGTGTTAGGTACTGCCTATGCCCATATCGATGATGTGGAATGCTCAGAAAGCCTCATTTGGTTAGGATTGGTAGGTATGGCTGATCCAGTCAGACAGGGGGTCAAAGAGTTGATGGGTTCTTTCCATCAGGCAGGAATTAAGACAGTAATGATTACAGGAGATCAGAGTCCCACTGCTTATGCTATTGGCAAGGAATTGAATTTAAGTCAAGGAAAGCCTTTAGAAATTCTCGATTCAAATCACCTAAATAATCTCGACTCCGAAGTAATGAAAGGATTGTGCGATCGCGTCCAGGTTTTTGCCCGGATCAGTCCAGTTAATAAACTGCAAATCGTTCAGGCACTCCAGCAAGCAGGAAAAATTGTCGCTATGACTGGAGATGGAATTAATGATGCGCCAGCCCTCAAAGCAGCAGAAGTAGGCATCGCTATGGGTCATGCTGGAACCGATGCAGCTAGAGAAGTAGCAGACGTGGTTTTAGAAGATGACCGCTTAGAAACTATGATTATTGCCGTGAGCCAAGGGCGGACAATTTATAACAATATTCGCAAATCTGTCCATTTTCTCTTATCTACCAACCTGAGCGAGATTATGGTCATGCTGTTGGCTAATGGAGTGGGATTGGGACAACCTCTTAATGCGATGCAATTGCTGTGGCTTAATATGGTAACTGATATCTTTCCTGGTTTGGCATTAGCCCTAGAACCTCCAGAACCAGAAGTACTTCACGTACCGCCTCGCTCTCCCGAAGAACCAATTCTCAATTCTCAGGAATTCCAACGGATTATCTCTGAGTCCAGTGTGTTGTCTGTAAGTACTATGGCAGCCTATGGCTATGGTATTGCCCGCTATGGAATTAGTCCCCATGCTAGTTCTATTGCCTTTATGAGCTTGGTTACGGGTCAGTTAATCCATGCTTTAAGCTGTCGTTCTACTAAACCTTTAAGTACGCTCCAGTTACCACCAAATCATTATTTAACCTTTGCGCTTGGGGGTTCTCTTACTCTCCAACTAATCTGCTTAGTTATTCCTGGTTTGAGAAATCTACTACAAGTTACCCCTCTCAATCTGCTTGATGGTGTAGTGATTAGCAACAGTGCTTTACTGCCCCTCTTATTTAATGAAGGGACTAAAAAGGTTAGTAGTGAGTAGCCTCTTGTTCAATTAGGAGAAAAACTATGAAACGAGATTTTATGTTTACCTCCGAATCTGTCACTGAAGGACATCCCGATAAACTATGCGATCGCATTAGTGACGCGATCGTCGATCATTTTTTGCGACACGACCCTTTTACACGAGTGGTGACGGAATGTGCCGTGGCAACGGCTATTGTCTTTATTGCAGCAAGGTTTGAATCCGACGCACTCATCGACTTTACCAAAGTTGCCCGACAAGTAATTAAACAAGTAGGTTACGAAGAATCTTCTTTCAGTGCCAAGACTTGTAGTATTGTCACTAGCCTGAAAGAATTACCTCCTAGTGAGTATCGTCACTTTGATGAACAAAAGCTCTCTGATGCAGAAATAGAAGAGATAGTAGTCAAAAACCAAGCTACAGTATTTGGCTTTGCTTGCAATCAAACACCAGTTCTGATGCCTCTACCGATTTGGTTGGCACATCAACTAGCTAGAAGACTCAGAGAAGTAAGAGTGAAAAATATTCTTCCCTATCTCACTCCCGATGGCAAAACTCAAGTCGGAGTAGAATATCGCGATCGCCAACCCCATCGTATCCATAGCATTACGATTATTGCCAGTCAGTACCCACTCAATCATATAGCTAGTCCAGACCTCAAACAATTGCAACAAGATATTCGCGCCACAGTTATTGAACCTGTCTTTGAGACGGAGATTATCAAACCAGACCAAGATACAAGGATCTTTATTAATCCAGATGGGTCTTTTATTATTGGTGGCCCTGCTGCTCATTCTGGTGTTACAGGGAGAAAAAACGCGATCGATACCTACGGCGAGTATTCAAGACACAGTGGTGCAGCCCTCAGTGGCAAAGACCCAACTAGAATCGATCGAGTAGGAGCTTATGCTGCTCGCTACGCTGCCAAAAACGTAGTAGCAGCAGGCTTAGCAGAGGAATGTGAAGTACAGCTTAGCTATTCCATTGGATGGGCGCGACCAGTGAGTATTCAAGTAGAAACCTTTGGCACGGGAAAAATCACTGATGAAGAAATTAAAGTTTTGCTGGAAAAACATTTTGATTTCCGACTAGCAGGAATAATCAAACAATTTAATCTGAGATTTTTGCCAGCACTGATCAAAGGAGGATTTTATAAACAACTAGCAACTTACGGTCACGTAGGTAGAACAGATATCGGCTTAGTGCCTTGGGAAGAAACTGACAAAATTCCGCTCTTGACAAAGCAGTAGTCTAACAAGTTTAAATTGATCAATTGAGGTAGGTGTAGGGAGTTTGGGAAGAGAGGCAATACTATTCGGATAAGCCTGAAAACTGAATGGAATTAGGAAGTGTGGGAGGTAGGGGCAGTGTGGGAAGCAATTTCTCCCCTATCTCCCTTATCTCCCTTGTCTTCCCTCTCTCTGTCTCAACAGACAACCTTATTAACCGAACAGTATTGGGAAGAGGGGGAAGTCGCCGAGAAGATCTTTTCGTTCCCCATAGCTTTCTTTTAAACAGAAACAAAAGATGATTGAGTAATAGTGGTAGAATCCACATCTCTTAAGACTGCTAGAGTCAGATCATCTATATCAATTAGGGTATCTTGACGGTCTTGGGTAATACTCAGTTGACTAAAAGTGATTTCTTCTGGCAACTCAATTAAGTCATCGCCAACAGTAAAGTCTAAGATAACATCTGTTCCCTCACTGGCAAGGACAAAAATATCATTTCCTTGAGAGGAATACAAATCATCTCCCACTAAAGTATCATTTCCATAACCACCAGCAATAAAGTCATCTCCGACATTGCCAAGTAGGTAATCCTCTCCATCCTCGCCGTACAAGGTATCATCTCCACCTTTGCCGTCAAGAAAATCATCTCCATCACCACCATAAATCAGGTCATTGCCACCATCTTTCCCTGTGGGTAAAAGGCGATTACCATCACCTCGCAATAAATCATCTCCAGCATTCCCAAAAATTAGATCGTCACCAAGATGACCAGCTATAGTATCATCTCCCCCAAGACCGTAAATAACCTCTTCTCCTTTAGTTCCTTTAAGGAGTTCCGCTTCATCACTACCTTTCGTTATCTCTGCCTCTTCGGGAAAATCAATAACATCGATAAAAACTGCTGTAGGTACGCCAAAATTACCATTAGCATCTTGACTTTCGATAAATACAGTATGACGACCAGGTGCTAAATCGCTGGTATCGATAGTAGCAGTAAGCTGTTCAATGGAACTATCTAAATCTCCATCCACCGATTCTAAAGAGAAAAACTCCGTACCTTCGATCCAAGAAGGAGAATCAATACTATAACGAGCTTGAGCAATATTTTGTACTGGCTCGTCTCCTGAATCTTGAGGATCTGTATCACCGTCGTTGTAGCGGGTGTCGTCTGCTGTAGCATTAAGGATAACTTCTGTCCCAGCTACCACCTGAGCTAAATCAGTACTAACTTCAATGGTATCGGGACCGAAAGGAGTCTGATAAGGACGATGGGCAGACTTGGCTGCATACATAAAAGTAGGCATGATTTCAGGAACAATGGTTGATTCAAAATACTCAGTATCTTGAAAAAACCATGTTCCTAGTTCAAAAGTATAACTAGCAACTCCTAATTCTCCATACGCCCAGTCATCAGCAGCACCGTCTGTGGGATAAAGACCAACTGCTTGTGCTACATCGTAGGCTTCTCCGTCTGTGCCACTGAAATAACCAAACTTTCTACCCAGAGTTTCTAGTCCTTTTTTGTTTCCCGCAGGTAATGTTGTCCAGCCATTAGGATACAAAAATAAATTACCGAAGCTATGAACATCTAGAAAAACTCCTGTGGTATCATCAGGTGCTGCATCAAAGTCGCCCTCTCCTCTTCGATCGGGAAATAAGGAGGTGACATAATCTCTTACTGCTTGGGTTTCTGGTTCAGAAAAAGCTTCTGTACCACGATAAGTATTACTAGCAGGATTACCACTTGAACCCCCTGGGATCTCACCCCATTTGCTATCAAAGTTACGATTCAAGTCAACCCCATAATTAGGAAAAGATGCTGGCTCTTCTCCTGGTGGTGGATTGGGGTTAGTATTTTTCCGCCATAGATATCCTTGTTCGGCAAACTTGCGTCCATCAGGGTTAGCAATAGGAACGATCGAAACTTTATGATAATCTAGTAGCCAGGTTATATCCGCATCTTCCCCATAGCCTTCAACTAATTCTTCGGCAAAGCGAGTAACCATTTCTACTGGGCTATATTCGCGGGCGTGAAGTCCCCCTTGAATATATAAAGTAGGTTTATCTTCAATGCCACTATTTTTGTTAGTTAATTCGATCGCGTAAATGTCGTAACCATCTGAACCGCCAGAGGTAATTTTATCGTAGCTATCACCAATATCGATCCAGTCAGCAATCTCTGGGTTGGCTTCTGCTAAATTTTCCAGGTCTGCAAAAGTCTGTTCTACTGTGCGGTAGCTGGTAAAGCCGGGAATTACCCCATCGGTAATTTGCACTGCAACATCTTGTAGATCTAACCCATCATAGTTGGGGTCTTCGCTAGTTACGGTGACACTTACCATACTAGTATCTACACCTTCAGGAATCTCATCCATTACTGCCTCAACCACAGAAGTCTGAGGCTCAAACCAGTTATCAGAAGTAAAAATAAGCGGATCGATCGACTGAAGTTGCTCTTCGTCTACTTTAAACTCTAACTTAACATCTGCCGTTGGTGGGCTTTTGAGAACATAAGTTAAATTGAGAGGATCGGGAACATTATCTTCACTAACTCCCACTAGTTGGGTTGGTTCTTTAATACCTGGGGCATTAAATACCTGAATATTATCAATTGCCCACAAAGAAGACCAATTACCATCAAAGCGAAAGCGGATTTGGGCATTCTCTTCTCCTGCTAGGGTTTCGCTCAGATCGATTGTTGGTGCAACAGTTAGAGTCTCTCCTGTGTCTGAGAAATAAACTTGTTCCCAGTTATCTCCATCGGTAGAAGTTTCTATATAAATTTGGCTGGCATTTTCTCCTGCTGCAATTCCATCATAATACTGATCGAACAACAGGTACATTTCTGCTGAACCTGAAGCATCAAATACTGGGGATGTTAGAATAACGCTTTCTGCCACTCCATCATCAGAGAGAGCATCGCTATCATAAACGGCAAAATTACCATCAAAGCCACTAAAAAAATCAAGAAAACTCCGCTCTCCTGGATTATCGAAACGCCAAAGGTCTGTTTCTGGGTTGCCTTCAAGCACTTCGATCGTCCATCCTGGTGGAGCAGTAGTTTCTATAGCCTCAGAAAAGTCTTCTGCAAAAATTAGCTCTTCATCTGTTGCTAACACTGAGGGATAGGTAGAAAGTACTTCTGGCTCAAAGGCTAAAACAGAAGTTATTTTTCCTGTTGTCACCTCTAAATTCCAATTTCCACCTTCAGCAGCCCTTCCTGTCAAATTACTTGAGGCAGCGATTTCTCCTCCAACTATTTTTTTTAATTCTTTAAGAAAATTAATACCCTCATCTGCTGCTACTTGACAGCCATAGAGTAGAATTTCCCCCTTTGTACCTAATGCTTTACCCCACTGCTGTAGTTGATAATAATATTTTTTGAGAGTTTCAAGACTTAATCTTGTATTACCTAGTTGTAGACTCCCTGGACTACCATGAGAAACAATATGAATTGTGTCTAGATCGAGATGTTCTGCTAGGATTGTTGTGATTTGTGCTATTCCGTCCTCGTCGTCTCTGAGTACAATAGGCATCATTCTAGGTTTGATACCAGCAATCAAGCTTTGATATTCCTTAACCCTCGAATCGATAAAAACTAGACTATGCGGACTTTTACTAGCCATAATTGCATTGCAACGAGATACTGTAGAGATTGTTTTCACTTTGATTATTTTTGATAATTTAATTAATGAGAGGTTTACAACAGAAAAACTTTTTTTTGTTCTGTAATTATTCAGATAATCAACCTAGAAAACTTGCCTCTGTTACCTTATCGCATCAAGATCTGCTTTGAGAGTTTTTTGACTCTCAAAAAATTGAATTTGAAAACTCTTAATCCTTATAACAACTCGGCTTATGAGCTTGATTTAAGCAAAATGTAAATTTGGATACTTCTTGCTCAATTTCTATCAAGAATCAGTTTGATCCAGATAAATAATAAAACTGATTGCTATTTTAAATTTATTATCTTAATGATAAGTTAACTAGTCTCCTATTAGGATTACGAGCTAGTTAGATAAGTTCAGTTGATTGTTAATAATTTTCTGCTAAAAATTAACATAATTTTTTTGTTTAGAACAACTAAGATTAGACTATATCTTATCAGTTGAAAAACCTCGATCTTGATAGATTTTATAAATAGCAGCAAAAATCCCCAAAAAAGTAGTCAATATTTTCTAAATATCAGTAAAATAACAAAGTACACTCAAAATCTTGGAGAGATGGCAGAGTGGTTGAATGCGGCGGTCTCGAAAACCGCTTCGGGGTCACACCCGACGGGGGTTCGAATCCCCCTCTCTCCGTTGGCAATCTTTATAGATATTACAAGGGGATTAATTTACTATTAGTTAGGTTATGATTGATGCGAAAACCAAGCAGTAGTGAATTTTGCGAAAACAATCTATTTGAGTTGTGAGGGTTACGGTAGCACGCCGCCATCCGTTTGTGGTCATTTGTCTGTTCTTACCTGTAATTCCCGATCGCTTAGCTTGCTCTCTACTAATTAAAGCCTATGAATTTATCTTCCCATCCACAACCAAAAAAACTCCGTAAATCTAATCCTAGAAGTAATTCCGATTATTATCAAGATATTAAAGTTGAGGTGACAATTAAATTAGTATTTAGTTGGATTTTAGCTATTGGAGCGATCGCAGCTTTAGTTAGGCTTGTACCTTATCATTTTTCTCAGCAAGCCAAACTTCGAGAAATTAATGCTCAAGTGCAAGAAACAGAAAAAAGAGTAGGGAAATTAAAAGCGGAATTGAACCGTAATTTCGATCCTCACCAAAGCCAAAATCTGATGGAAGAATATAGTCCTAGACTAGCTCCCCATCAAAGTCTGGTTTTCTGGCTGAATCAAGAGCAAAAATAAAACACCTAATAAATTTTGATTGTGCTTTGATAATTAACTACAAGCACAAAGTGAGCTATTTTTAACTAGTAAATTTGAGAGGATAGAGTAGCTCACTAAACCAGCCTTCTACTTTTTCTCGATAGTTACTGAGATCTTCTCTAGCTAAAAGAAGATCCATCGCCTGTTGATAATCGGCAACAGCACAGTTCCAATCTCCTCTGAGATGATAGGCTCTTCCTCTTTCTCCATAGATTCTTGCTTGTAAGGTATTACCTAAAACTGAAGCGATATCAAAATTTTCGATCGCTAGTTCATACATACCCATTTCTCGAAAAGTAATGCCTTGATTGATCCAAGCACGGACATTGCCAGGATTCAAGTCTAAGGCAGTATCATAATCAGAAATAGCATCATCTAAATTGCCTTGAGCAGCATGGCAATTAGCTCTATTGTTATAAGCACTGTCGAGTTTAGGATCGATTGCTAAAGCTTTGGTCAAATCGGCAAAAGCTTCGATGATTTGGTTATTACGAAAGTGCATCAAACCCCGATTATTATAGTCTATAGCACTATCAGGACGAATCTCTAGTAATTGGTTTAATAGAGCGATCGCCACTGCATAGTTACCTTGAGCAACTTTTTGTTCTACAGAGGATCTCAATTGCTGCTCAACTTGTTCTAGCCAAGGTAGAGAATAAGAGTCTTGTCTCACCGAATCATAGGTGAGGTTCAAGCATTTTTGATTTGGCTGTTTTTGTTCCTGGTTATCTCGATCATAAAAGTTGATTTTCATAAGTAGCATTTCAACCTTTCTTAAGGGTAATGTACTATCTTGTTTCTTTGATTTAAGAATCAATGTGTCACTGATTAAACTGTCTTTAGGAAGATTTTGTTAAATTCGCTACCATTATTTAATTTTTAGGTCGATGTCTATCTACTTTCAGTAGAGTTCCCTAAAAATTCATAAAACGAACAGACAAAGTTAAAAATAAGATAATTTTTTTTTCATTGAGAACAAGGTTTGGAAAAACAAATGATACTGAATTTACATAAATAATTTACATAAATTTATTAGGTCTATTTTTGGCAAGAATATGCTTAAAGAAAACTTTTCTTTACAGATATTTATCCTAAGTTAACAATAGTCAATACTTAGTTAAAAAAGTTTTGTTTAGTAGAGACACGAGCTAGTAAGTAATTAATGATATGTTGATTAAAATAATCTAGATAAAAATTTTTTTATGACTACAGCTACGCTATTTTCTCAAGCATCAGATATTGACATAGAAGATTACTGTGTCTTTGGGTTAGCTACTTGCTTTATTAGAGAAGATGGAGAGACACAACAAGTTAAAGTTATTGAACCTATCCCTTCCGCAGCACTAGAAGCAATCCTTAAAGGAATTCCTACTTCCTATGAATTCGCTTGTGCTAAATCTTTAGGAGAAATTTTTACTGATGAGAATTCTCCCGTACCATCGGAATTTCCTGCTGAAGCTCAGTTTTGCGATCGCTTTAAGGAAAGAGTCATAGCTGCTACTCGGACTTATAAAGCTCGCCCAGAAGCAAAAAAACACATTCCTCTAGGCTCAATTAAACAAGATTTTAACTACTCTTTAGAAAGAAAGCGTGTACTCAATGTAACTAATGTGGTTAGTACAGAGGATAATGTTAAACAACATTCTCATACGCATAAAGTTCTTTAACATTTCATTCTGAAGTCTGAAACCAAATTAATCAATTGTCCATTTTCCATCAATAAAGTGCCGTTAGCTTAAAACTAAACTGATAGCAGTCTAGCTTATAAGTCCAACGACACTTTGTGCTTATTTTATCTGTTTGTTTAGTAGGCAAGACCCATACTACGAGTAGTTTCTGCACCTAAATAAACACGGATGCTCAAGAAATCGGTAGGGCAAGCAGTTTCGCATCGCTTACAACCTACACAATCCTCTGTGCGAGGAGAGGAGGCTATTTGACTAGCTTTACAGCCATCCCAGGGTACCATTTCTAGTACGTCTAGAGGACAAGCCCGCACACATTGAGTACATCCAATGCAAGTATCGTAAATTTTAACGCTATGAGACATTTAATATCGGCTCCTTACCGCGTGTTCTCCTAGATATCTATTTATTTTGGATTTATGGGCTAGTTTACCTCATGCGGTTATAGTACTTAGAGAAAAGGCTACATAACTTCAAATTCTGTAACAAGAATCTCTGTATTCACGAGTAGTGAGTAGTGAGTAATACCTCTGCCTGAAGTCAGAGGATTCAAGAATTACAATATATTTTGTTTCTATTCGTCAGTCAGAAGTCAGAAGTCAGGAGTCAGGAATTATGACTTTTTCAACAATCCCTAACTAATGAATTGATTCAATCACTCCTTCAGCCTGATTAACAATATTCTTTAACTCTTCCAACAGTTCCTCCTTCACATTTTTCCACATCCCTCTTTGGTTTGCTTCTAATAATCTTTCTGCCATATCTCTTAATGCCCAAGGATTTTTCTCTTGAATAAATTGCTGTACTAGTTCATCTAAAACGTAAGCTTTGGCTACTCCTTCATACATATAATCTTCTACACACTTGGTAGTAGCATCGTAAGCAAATAAATAATCTACTGTGGCTGCCATTTCAAATGCACCTTTATAGCCGTGGCGCATTACTCCTGCGATCCATTTAGGATTAATAACACGGGAGCGATATACCCTGGCAATTTCTTCGGTTAACTTTCTCACTCTCGGATTAGCCGTTACTGAATTATCTCCAAAATAGACTTCAGGATTTTTACCAGTTAGAGAGCGTACCGCAGCAGTCATTCCCCCTTGGAATTGATAATAATCATCGGAGTCTAATAAATCGTGTTCGCGGTTGTCTTGATTATGCAAGACTATTTGTAGTTGTTTCAATCTTTGCGCAAAAGACTCTGCTGCCCAATGCCCTTGACCATCAGCATCATAAGCATAACTACTCCAATTGAGATAGGCTTTGGCTAAATCTTCATCACTTTGCCAATTTTGTCCTTCGATTAAACCCTGTAAACCAGCACCATAAGCACCAGGCTTAGAACCAAATAAGCGGTAACTAGCTCTAGTTTTCGCTTGCTCTAAAGTTAATCCTTGTTTGTGCCAAAATTCCGTTTCTGTCTGCACTCGATCGCGCATTGGATTAATTTGGGCATCTTCTTCTAAATCAGCGATCGATTTGGTCATTTTACTGATAAGATTGAGTAAATTGGGAAAAGAGTCGCGAAAAAAGCCCGACACCCGAACTGTGACATCGACACGAGGTCTCCCCAACAAAGAAACAGGCAGAATTTCAAAATCGACAACTCTCCTTGACAAACCATCCCAAACAGGCTGTATCCCCATCAATGCCATTACTTGAGCCACATCATCACCGCCAGTACGCATGGTAGAAGTACCCCAAATAGAAATAGCTAGAGTCTGCGGATACTCCCCATGTTCTTGGGTATAGCGTTCAATTAAAACCTCTGCTGCCTTCCGACCTATATCCCAAGCAGTTTCTGTAGGGATAGCCCGAATATCCACCGAATAAAAGTTGCGCCCAGTCGGCAAAACTTCTGGTCGTCCCCTAGTAGGTGCGCCCGATGCCCCACTGGGAATATATTCCCCATCTAACGCTCTAACCAGATTATCTATCTCCTGACTTGTCCCTTTAAGAGCAGGAATAAGTCGATCGACTATCCACATTAATCCTTCATAAGTATGCGGAAAAGAAGTTCGCTCCAATATCTGCGTTAATCTGCTACAGGCTGCGGACGAATTTTCACAAATCAACTCTTTCACTAATTCCGAGACTATTTGTTCGAGGGTTTCGATAATATCGCCTTTGTTTTTAGCTTTTTTAACCTCTCCCCCAACCCCTCTCCTCTCAGGAGAGGGGGGCAAGCCTTCATTCTCTATCTTGGAAAGAGAAGGAAGTAAAGGAAGAGATTGAAAGTCTTCATCTTTATCTACTATCAAAGGATCGAAATCCAAGCCTAAATCTTTAGCCAAAGCCTGAGTAATACCCAAACGATCTATACTAGGAGAACGAGCGATCGCAATTAGCAAATCTCTTAATTGTTCTCCTTGAGGACATTGACCAAAAATATGTAAGCCGTCACGAATTTGAGCTTCTTTTAATTCACAGAGATAACCATCGGCAACAGTAAGAAATTGGCTAATAGATTGAGTATCTAATTTATCTATGCCTAAATCTTTATCTAGATGTTCTTCCTTTACAAGTTGAGTAATGCGTCCGCTAATTATTTTTAAACGAGATGGATCTAAAGTTTGGGCTTCGTAATATTCATCAATTAATGCCTCTAGTTTCTCTAAACCACCATATAATTCTGCACGGGTGAGAGGGGGAGTGAGATGATCGATAATAACTGCCTGGGAACGTCTTTTGGCTTGCGAACCTTCCCCTGGATCGTTGACAATAAAGGGGTAAATATTGGGAATAGTTTGTAGTGCAATTTCAGGATAGCAAGTTTTCGATAGGGCAATACTTTTTCCTGGTAGCCATTCTAAATTACCGTGTTTACCTACATGAATAATCCCTTGTACTTGAAATTTAGTTCGTAGCCAATAATAGTAGGCTAAATATTCGTGAGTTGGTTCTAAATCGGGAGCATGATAATTTAAAGAAGGGTCGCGATCGTATCCTCTTGATGGTTGTATACCAATAAATATATTTCCCAACTGAATACCAGGGATAGGAATTTGATTATTCGTGTAGGGGTTTGGCATTGCCAAACCCCTACCCCATCTGTCTATTATTTCTTGTTGTACTTTTTCCGGTAATGTTTGAAAATACTGTTGATACTCTTCTACAGATAAAGATTGATAGATAGGACGTATTGATTGACTTTCTCGATCGTTAGTAATGCCTTTGGTTAAAAGTTGGATTAATTCTTCTGAATTAGCAGGAATATCTTTTACACAGTAACCAGCTTTTTGTAAAGCTTGTAAGATTTTGAGACAACTAGCAGGAGTATCCAAACCGACTCCATTGGCAATTCTGCCGTCTTTGTTAGGGTAGTTAGCTAAAATTAAAGCAATTTTTTTATCTGATACGGGAGTTTGTTTTAGTCTGACCCAATTACTAGCTAAATCTGCAACAAAATTAACTCGATCGATATCTGGTTCATAAATTACTACATCTGTCTCTAATTTTTTATTCCAAGTTTGACTAGATTTAAAAGAAACTGCCCTAGTAATAATTCTGCCATCAACTTCTGGAAGAGCAACATTCATAGCTACATCTTTGGGTGTTAATCCCAGCAAACTATCTAACCATTGGTTTCTTGTTCCTCCACTTAAAATTACTTGTAAGACTGGTACATCTAACTTTTGCCATAATTTTATTTGTTCTTCTTGCCCTATTTTTGCTAAAGAAAAACTAGTAGTATTAAGGATTACTTTAACTTGTTCTTGTTGACAAATCTTTAATAGTTCAATTTGTATTTCTGATTCTCTTAAAGAAGATAAAAAGAGCGGGATTGGTTTTATATTTTTCTTGTATAAAGCTTGACAAATAGCATCAATTGGTAAGGTGTTTCCTGCTAAATAGTGAGAACGATAAAAAAGTATTCCTGCCTTTGTTGAGGATTTTTGTCGATCGCTTATTACTATTCTCTTCTGTCGATCTGACCATATATAAACCCCAATACGAGGAACAGTTTTAGGTGGTTGTAAAACATAGTTTGTCTGGAGAACAAAATTAGCAACAAACTGTAATGCATTAGTATAATTTTCTATCCCACCTTCAATAAAGTAATGCCACAACTTATTAACTGCTGTTAAGGAAACTGTAGAATGGCTAATCAAGTCTGGATCGGGACGGTCATCTCCTGGTAAGCTAAACAAAGCTGTACTGTTATCCTGTGCTACCTCTTTGATCATTTCTAAGCCGTAAGACCAATAGGTACTACCACCTAGTAAACGCAAAATAACTATTTTTGCTTTTGATATTACTGTTTCTACATAATTATCAATAGTTAATTGTTGTTGTAAATTTAATAAATTTACCACTCTGATTCCTGGAAAAGTGCTAGGCAAAAAAGCTGCTACTTTAGCTATAATTTGAATCTCTGTATCTGCTGCGGTAATAAACACAATCGGCGCAGGATTTTGCTCGATAAAAATAACTCCTTCTGTTCCAGAATTCCAACCTCCAGGTATAGCAGCAAGTCTATGCATAATTAATAGCTAATCTTGAGAAATAATTACAGTTTAGATTTATAGCCTAAAAGTAAGCCATTCTATATTAAGGTAGCTTGTTGCTGTTTACTCTTCCCTGGGGATCATGTCTAATCCTTCGTCCTTAATCTTAAAACGAACTGTATCCAGCAAAACTTTTGAAGAACTTCGTAGCTTATGGTCAGCAACAGCAAAGTTAACTGGACAGGAAATCTTATTGGTTACAGACGCATCTTTATCGAGTTTAGCAACCAAAGACTGGAAGCCAGAAAAATTTAGTATTTTAATTAGTTTTATATTTAATGCTTTATTAATAGGTAAAGAAGAAAAAAATAAAGCTTATCATCAAGTTCAAATTAGTTTTGATACTCAAGTCATTACTGATTATTTAACTAGTCTTAACCAAATAGGTGATAATTACTCCAGTTTAGATAAAAATTTACAATCTTACCTTTCCCATAGAACCCCCAGCCATTCTGATTATTTAAATGAATTTATTCAACAAATAATTAATATACTTACCCCTGAGCAAAATCAAGAATATAATTCACTTTTAGTTGCTCAACCTCTCAAAAATATTTTGCACTATCAAGCAGAACAACAACGAATTCTAAATCAAGTAGAAATTCAGATTAATCAGCATTTGGATTTATTAGAAATAGTCCAAATGACAATTGAGCAGGTACGTATTCTTTTAGAACTAGATAGATTAGTAATTTATCAAATCGGTGTTCCTATTAGTTCAACCAACTCTAATAATATTTTCACTCAGTTATTTGATACAGTTACTTATGAATCAAGGGCTTCTGATGATATCCCTTCTATCTTATACTTTCATGATGAAGTTTGTTTTAGTCGATCGACTCAATGTAGAGATAAATATCGTCAAGGATTTAGTTTAGCTATTAACGATATAGAACAAGAGACAAATTTTTCTGCTTGCCTAAAATCTTTAATGAGAAAGCTAAACATTAAAGCCAAATTAGTAACCCCGATTATAGTCCAAAATGAACTATGGGGATTTCTGATTGCTCATCAATGTTTTGCTCCTCGACAATGGAATAATACTCAAATTAGATTTATGGAGCAAATTGCTGAATATTTAGCGATCGCTATTTATCAAAATAAATCTTATCAACAATTGCAACAACAAAAAGAGAAACTAGAACAACAAGTAAAAACAAGAGCAGAACAATTAAAAGATGCTCTCATTGCTGCTCAAGCTGCCAATCAATCAAAACATGAATTTATTGGCAGTATGAGTCATGAACTGCGTACACCTCTTACTTGTGTGATTGGTTTATCTGGGACTTTATTGCATTGGTCATTAGCCAGCGATCGTGTTACTCTACCTCTGGAAAAGCAGCAGCAATACCTGAAGACTATTCACGATAGTGGTAAACATTTATTATCTTTAATTAATAATATTCTTGAATTTTCTGAAGTAGAGTCAGGAAAGTTTTTATTAAATGTTACAGAATTTTCTTTACAAAGTTTAGCTAGAAATGTTTTACAAATTTTGCAGGAAGAATCCCATAAACAACAAGTTAATTTAAGTTTAGATTTTAAAGTCGATCCAGAAGAAGATAAGTTTTGTGCCGATCGACAAAGAGTACAAGAAATCTTATTAAATCTTTTGAGTAATGGGATTAAATTTACACCTGTTGGTGGTCAAGTTATTTTGAGAATCTGGCGAGAAAATAATCAAGTCATCTTTGAAGTAGAAGATACAGGTATTGGGATTTCTCAACAACAATTACCAATGCTATTTGAAAGCTTTCAACAATTGGAAAGTTCTCTTCAACGCACTTATGGTGGAACAGGATTGGGTTTGGCTTTAACTAAACAATTAATAGAACTTCACGGTGGTACAATTGAAGTAGAATCAGCAGTAGGTGAAGGTTCTATTTTTACTGTTTGTTTACCTAGTCAAGCTATCCTCAAACCAAAATACAAGCAGAGCATTAAGGAAGCTTCTAATCATCAGCAGACTATTATTTTAGTTTCTCAAGAAGAAGAAAAATCTACTATCATTTGTCAGTTGCTTAATGCAGCAGAATATCAAGTGGTTTGGCTTGTAGACCCTTCTACGGCAATTGATAAAATTAAGTTATTAGCCCCAAAATTAGTAATTTTAGATCGAGATTTACCAGAGTTAGATATAATTAATTTTAGTGAAAGCTTACAAGAATTGAGAGCTACTCAGAAAATACAATTAGTTTTATTAGTTCTACAAATAACCCCAGAAGAGTGGCAATATTTTTCATCAATTGGCATGGATGATTATTTGCTTAAATCAATTCCTCCTCATAATTTACTAGAGAAAATTGATACCCTCATTGAAAAATCAGCTTGAGAAAGTCAGAAGTCTTAAGGCAGAGAGCAAAAAAAGTAGGGTGGGTAAAATTAGCTTTAAGTATATTCTTGGGTTAACAGTAAAGTTTGCCCACCTTACTACTACTTATTGCTATAAAAAACTTTCTAGCAAGAACAACAACATGAGCCATTCGGTAACCTGCAACAACAATAGGATGAGGTTGTAACATCCATACTAAAGCTAGGAGAATTGGAGCGAAAGACAACTTTCATTGGGCTTTCACCTTTAGCAAATTTTTCCTCATCATCAGGTATATATTGACCCAAGTCTAGAGTATTTAAAGCTGGGTTGATAAAATCATCCATAACCGAATGTTGAAAACTACTCAAAGACATGGAACCACATTGAATATGGTCTTTCTTAACTGTTGTGGGAATTTGGCAGCATGCGCAAGGTTCTGAATTTTCTCCTATCTGTAATTCTAATGTAACTTCTGCATTTTCTGGTACGCCGAACTTAGTCAATATCTCTCTTACTTTAAATGCATAGATTGCTTTAGTTAGACAAGTTTCCAATTTTGAATTTGCTCTCATGAGAATTTTCTCCGCTGAATAATATTGAGATTTCCTTCCTGTTGTTTGATTAGCAGCGATCGCTTTTGAATAAGATCATTTAATACATTGCCCAAGCTAAACATCATTCCCCGATCTATATGTACAAAAACGAGAAAATATGCACCAAATTGCTCAAACAATTAATAATTATTGACAAATCCAATCTTGTAAATATTAAGTAATTCTGGATATTGAAGAGAACCCAATTAATTAGTAGCAAAGATTACTAAAAATATAGATGGCAAAAAGCTAAGTTTTCAATAGCAGCAATCAAGATCGTTAGACCTAGTTATAGCAATCTCAAATCAATCATAAATTCCGCGCCAGCGAAGCCGATCGCTATCTCCCACAGATTCTAAATTTAGTAGCAATTAAAGACTGAACTTGGACATAGTAAAAATTTTTAATCTTGCTCAAAGCATTCATAATTAATCAAAAGGAGAAATTTAGATGCCATTTGTCACTATTCAAATTGCCAAAGGTCACTCTGTAGAAAAAAAAAAGAGAACTAGCTAAAGCAGTTACTGATACTCTCGTTGCTAATTTGGGAACAAAACCCGAATGGGTAACAATTCATATCGACGAATTCGATCGCGAAAATTGGGCAGTCGGAGGCAAATTACACATCGATAAACACTCTGGCAGACATAGCGAAAAAGTTATGAGTTAAACGATTGGTTATTAGTCATTTGTCGATGTATCAATATTCAATGATCAATGTTTAATGTTAAATGAAAAAGGACTAAAAAAATGGACTTAACATCAACAGATGCTGAACAATTGGCGTTAGATTTTTTTCTTGAAGACTGGGAAATTCCCGAAGACGATCGCGACTTTTTTGTTCCCCTTGATTCTCGTGTCGTAGACGATCGCTGGTATGTGGTAGAAATTGGTGTAGAAGGATTACCAGATAAGTGGGTGATTCAAGTTTACGACGAAACTAAAGATTGTGACCCCTGTTTTACCTTTGTCTCTCCAATTAAACCCTCGGAAAGCGAGACAGGACTAGAAGAAATGCCAGAAAGTATTGCCGAAATATTGCGATCGGAACGTCAAAATTTAGTTGTTAGTCGTTAGTTGTTAGTCATTAGTTGTTGGTCACGGAAGACAAAGAACAAATAACCAAGGACAAAAAATATGCTCGATTCAAATGAAGCAGAAAAATTAGCCTTTGAATTTTTAACCAATGAGTGGAATGTACCATCGGAAGACAAAGATTGGTTTACAATAATTGCTTCGCGTACTTTGGGAGAAGATGGCTATGATGTGGAAATTGGCATTGATGGTTTTCCCGATCGCTGGATTGTAGAAGTATATGATAATGGTAAATGCGAGCCTTACTATGAATTTACCTCACCCATTAGAGATCCAGAAAGCAATAGCGATCTAGAGGATTTACCAAATTGGATCGCCCAAGTATTAATAGCAGAAAGAAAACATCGATAATGACCAGTAGGGACGTAGCATGCTACGTCCGTACATTTGTTAGTCACTGGTTTTGATTACGAAGGGCGAAAGACAAAGGATAAAAAATAAAGATAATGAAAACAGCAGATTGGTTGGTAAAAGAAGATGGTGTTTGCAGACTATGTAAATCGGTGCGGGAGTGGGATTTATTAGCGGAAGAATATCGACTGTATCGGTTTTTGACAGAAGTAGAAGATAACATCAGATTGGCAGCTACCGAGGAAAGGGATGAAGAAACTTCCTTGTCAGGACTGCGGATGTTAGTGAGGAAATTGGTTCTTAACTGTTATACAGTCAAAACTCGTCTACCCGAACCAAATCAGGAGATAGGAATGTCAGTAGTTACACTGCACGATGAAGTGGGATTTCCCATGACTATCCAGACAGAAATGAGTTTACCTGGAACAACTTCACCCATCCACAATCATGGTACTTGGGGCATAGTGATGGTAATAGAAGGCAAACAAAAAAATACTTTCTGGAAGCGCGCACCTACTGACGAATTTCCCGATAAAATCGATCGCGTTGGCGAGAGAATTATCGAAGCAGGAGATATTATTAGCTTTACTACCGAGGCAATTCATAGCACAGAAGCAGTGGGAGACCAACCAACCATAACCTTTAATTTATACGGGGAAACTCATGGTGGTAAAAGATATCAGTTTGATTTTGAAAAACAGACTGCCAAACATTTTTAATCCTGTAGGGGCGATTCGCCCTAAAGGACTCCTAAAGGATACCCTAAAGGGTTCAGCAGTTGCTTCAAGTCGGGAAACCCGCCCAACGCACTGCTTCACCGCTTCGCATATAGCTTCGCGTCGCGAATCGCCCGTACTATGGTTAGTCGTTAGTCCTCTCAAAAGTGGCTCGATCGATCCCATAAACTAAAACTTCTTTTCCATCCACTTTTGCTTTGTCTTGGAGTTCTTCTCCCAATTTTTCGGCTACTCGAATCGATCTGATATTACCAGGATGAATTAGACTCACTATGCGGTCTCGTTTTAACTCTCTAAAACCATAGTCGAGTAAAGCTTTTGCTCCTTCGGTAGCGTAGCCTTTTCCCCAATAATTACGATTTAAGATCCAACCAAGCTCAAATCCAGGCCATCCTTCAGGATTGAGGAAACCAATTCTACCCACAACTACTTTACTAGCCCTTTCTTCAACTGCCAAAATACCGTAGCCTCGTAGTTGCCAATGTCCGAATATCCTAGCCATACTCATCCAGGCTTCCGAGCGCGCCATAGCTTTGCCATTACCAATGAAGCGGGTAACTTCTGGGTCGGAAAAGATTTGGAAGTAGTCCTCAAAGTCTGATTCGCGGAACTTTCGTAGAAATAAACGCTCTGTTTCAATTAACATTTGTCTTAATGAATAAAAATTACCTTGAACGATCGACAATCAACCAGCAATCCTTTTTTAGATCTTAATTACGAACCCGCTTTAGAGTCCTTGGGCAATGACTTTTTCGATCGCGTGCAACCTGCTAAATTCTCTCCCCTTACTCTGCGTTTTCGTAATGATAAGCTGCTACCTATCCTTGGTTTAGACTCAGAGAAATTTACTGATGAGAATTTCCTCGATTTTTGTGGTCATTTTCAGGGAAGACAATCCTGTTTGGCATTACGCTATCATGGTCATCAGTTCGGTCAATACAATCCCTATTTAGGCGATGGACGAGGATTTCTCTACGGTCAGGTGCGAGGAATTGACGGGCAACTATACGATTTTGGTACTAAAGGATCGGGACAAACTCCTCATTCCCACTCTAAGGATGGTCGCTTAACTCTTAAAGGTGGTTTGCGAGAAGTTTTAGCTGCGGAGGCGTTACATTATGCGGGAGTTAAGACATCTCGCTGTTTAAGTTTAATTGAAACGGAAGCTTTGATTAGAGAAGGAGAGACAGTTCGTGGTGCGGTTATGGTGCGTTTCAGTCGTTCTCATCTACGCTTTGGTACTTTTGAACGCCTAGATTATTACGATCGCGGCGATCTAATCCAGAAACTATTAGACCATGTAATTAAATATTATTATCCTCATTTGTGGCAGCAACAAGACTGCTACATCCGTTTTTATGTTGAATTGGTAGAGCGCATTGCTCAATTGGTAGCACAATGGATGGCAGCGGGTTTTTGTCATGGGGTTCTCAATACCGATAATATGTCGATTACTGGGGAGAGTTTTGACTATGGCCCTTATGCTTTTATAGATACTTATAATCCTTATTTTACTGCTGCTGCTTTCGATCGCCAGGGAAGATATAGTTATCGTAACCAGCCGAGTGTTTGTCGTTGGAATTTAGCTATGTTGCAACGTCCTCTATCGGCAGTAATTCCCATTTCCGAAATGGAAGCTATTTTAGAAACTTTCCCCGAACTCTACACTAAGTATTACCATCAGCAAATGCTGCACAAGTTGGGATTCGATCGCTTGCCTTTTCTGGAAACTGAAGAATTAATTGATTTGACCCTACAACTGCTGTTTTTAACTAAAATTAGCTATCATCAATTTTTTCGCGACCTCAGACTCAAATTTTCTCGCTCTTGGCGCGATAATCCTAACTTTATTTGGCAAGATTTAGAACATTTAGTATCTGGTGAAGAGATAGTTATTTTAAAGCGTTGGTGCTGGCTTTATCATCAACTTTTGTTAGAGCGATCGTACCAAGAAATAAACCAAATTGCTCAACGTCTGCAAAACGCCAACCCCGTAGTTGTATTGGTAGAACCAGAAATCGAGACTATTTGGCAAGCTATTAGCGAAGATGATAATTGGCAACCATTTATCGACTTGATTAAATTAGTTCGAGTTTAACTCTGCGAGCGGGAAGTAAAGCGTTTATTCACAGTCCCCACTTTCATCTATACAGAGTCTTATCGAGCGACAGTAACAAAGAGTACGGTTTTGTCTAAATTAGTCAAGCTAAAATGAGCGAAAATCAGTTCTTAAACCTATGAAAATAGAATCAATCGAGCAAGAGTTGATTGAAGGGACAAAAACGATTTTGACTAGAGTCACCATCAATCAGGTAAACAGTTCTTGTGTATTATCAAGACTGATAATTGATACTTTAGGAAAACCAGGAATTGATAACGATCTTAGGTTACTTGGCTCTGGAAGTGAATGGGAAGTAGTTTGGACTGAACCACAACTAACTATGGAGCAAACTAGAGAAATAATTAGTCAAGCGATATCCCCATCTGCGTAAAAACTTTAGAAAATTCAAGACTTTAGGGAAAACAAGGATGAATAGTAAAATAACAGACGTGCAAAACTCTGGTGAAGAAATTACTCAATCATCTTTTAAACTTATCGATCGAGATCATCCAGAAATTTATTGGATTTTGTCAACGTCACCTCAATCAAAAGAGCGTTTTTACTTTGAATACAATCTTAATGATGCGATCAAAGGTTGGTTTTCCGTTATTCCCAAGTATTTGTTCAAACGCCAGCAAGTTCATTACGCACCTTTATACTACACTCGCCCTGAAGCAGAAACTAGAAAAGTTGATGGTAATTTTGCTGTTGTTGAAATCATCTGGGAAGAAATCGATACTTAAGAATTGATATGATTTACAACTCTATCGACAAATTGTTCCTCCTTACATAAATCATGCCTCTGAAGTTTAGGTGCGACAAGAATTTAACTGTTTCTGAAGGGCAGTGAGCATTTGCTGGCGAACTTCACTACTCCAAAGTTCAAAGTTAAAGCGATCGCTATCATGGTTGTCTCTTGCCAAAATAAACTAGAAATCAAAATTAATCATTTTTCCCTTTCCCCTTTCCCCTTTTCCCTAAACTCAATCGAGATTTATTAGACTTAGGCAAGAGATGCCATGAACGAGCGTTCACAACTCAGGTATGAAAATAATTCATTCTGAACTTCAGCAACTCCTTCGGTGCGCTTGCGAATACGCCTAAGATATGCGATTCGGTCGCACCGCTCCTGAACTTCTATTTTCAAGACAGGTCTATTGGCTATGCTCAATTTGTAACTTGCACTACAAAATCTCTTACTAAGATTCTATTGAAAGCAAGCAGGGAAAGAAGTTAAGTCTTAACAAGATTTTGATTAAAAAGAGGTTAAAATTGCAGCAATTGTATCGCCTCATGCTACTCTTGCTCTAGTGGGGCATAATGGGCTGGCACAACCATGAGTACTTGGTATCAATTAGACTCTGCCGAGGTCTTGGGAAAACTTGGCAGTAATGCTTCCTCTGGTTTGAATAGAATGGAAGCAGCGCGTCGTCTAGCAGAGCAAGGTCCTAACGAGTTACAGGAGCGGGGCAGCAAAAATCCCTGGTTAATCCTCTGGGAGCAGTTAATTGCTCCGTTAGTAGTTATTCTGCTCGTTGCTGCTGTGGTTTCAGCCAGCTTGGGGGACTATAAAGAGGCGATGATTATCTTCCTCATTGTTGTACTCAATGCCCTGTTAGGATTTAATCAAGAATATCGTGCTGAAAAAGCCATGGCTGCCCTTAAAGCTTTAGCTGTGCCAATAGTTAAAGTACGTCGTGAGGGTCGTTGGCAAGAGCTTTCTGCTACCGAACTAGTAGTTGGGGATATCGTGCGGTTGGAAGCAGGAAATTTAGTACCAGCAGATATTCGCTTGCTGGAGACGGCTAACCTACGAACTCAGGAAGCTTCCCTTACAGGAGAATCCGAGCCTGTGGATAAAATATCCTCTGCCCTCATCGGCAACAATTTGCCAATTGGCGATCGCTACAATATGGCTTACATGGGAACTATGGTAGTCTACGGGCGCGGTCAGGGGATTGTCACAGCAACGGGGATGAATACGGAATTGGGTAAAATTGCCAAGATGCTGCAAGCAGTATCTTCTGGTTTAACGCCTCTTCAGCAACGCTTGGAACAACTGGGAAAAGGCTTAGTAACTGCGACTTTAGTCCTGGTATTCATTATCTTTATTTTAGGCTTATTGCGGGGAGAAGAACTCCAGTTAATGTTCCTGACAACGGTCAGTATTGCCGTAGCAGCAGTGCCTGAAGGATTACCAGCAGTAGTGACCATCGCTCTAGCTCTAGGCTCGCAACGAATGTTGAAACGGGGAGCATTGATCCGCCAGCTACCTGCGGTGGAAACCCTGGGTTCGGTGACTACCATCTGCTCTGATAAAACAGGCACTTTAACAGAAAATCGCATGACAGTTTCGGTTCTCGATGTTGTCGGTCGTCGCTTAGAACTTACCTCTTATCTACCCAAAGCTTTTCCTTGGCTAGATGTCAGGGAAGAAATACCGCAGAATCTTCTCAACGATCAGCCAGAACTCGCACTACTCTTAACTGGCGGTTCTTTATGTAACGATGCTCAACTAGAAGCGATCCCAGAGCGTTCCTACTGTTTTCAGATTGTGGGAGAACCCACTGAAGGAGCTTTAGTCATGGCAGCTGCTCGTCTGGGACTGTGGAAAGCAGAATTGGAGTCTTTTTTCCCGCGAGTCGCTGAAGTTCCTTTTGATGCCCAACGCAAATGCATGACTACAATCCACCAATTTCCCCTCAGTTCGTCTCAATTACCTTCATCTCTGCAAATTCCCTGGCAATGGTATCAACAGATGGGAAAGTTGCCTTATATTGGCTTTACTAAAGGGGCAGTGGATAGTTTGCTAGAGATTTGTAGTGAAGTCTGGGTAAACGATCGCCCTGAAGTTCTCACTGAGGTGTGGCGCGACTATCTTATTACGACTAATAATGAACTAGCCCAACAAGGAACTCGCGTCCTGGGAGTAGCTTTTCGACCAGGTTTATCTGCTCGGATTGATGGGGGCAAGACCTGGGAGAGAGACTTGATTTTTATCGGCTTGGTAGGCATGAGCGACCCAGTGCGGAAGGAGGTTCAAGAGGCAGTCCAAACTTGTATCAATGCGGGAATTCGTCCCGTCATGATTACTGGGGATCATCCTCTGACTGCTCGATACATCGCTCGTAAGTTGGGGATTGCTATTGATGGCAAAATTTTGACGGGGCAAGACTTGGCTAATTTATCCGTTAGGGAATTGGAAAAACAAGTCGAAGCGGTATCGGTTTATGCACGGGTCACTCCAGAACACAAACTGAATATCGTGCGAGCTTTGCAGCATCGAGGACAGATCGTAGCCATGACTGGGGATGGAGTTAATGATGCCCCAGCTTTAAAACAGGCGGATATTGGTGTGGCGATGGGTGTTACTGGCACTGATGTAGCCAAAGAAGCAGCGGATATGGCTCTTCTCGATGATGACTTCGCTACCATTGTCGCTGCGGTCAAGCAAGGGCGAATCATTTATGACAATATCCGCAAGTTCATTAAATATATGCTCAGTAGTAATACGGGAGAAATCTGGGTGATGCTAGTAGCTCCTTTTTTAGGAATGCCGTTACCGTTGCTGCCACTCCAGATTCTGTGGATCAACCTGACTACAGACGGTTTACCCGCTCTGGCTTTAGGGGTAGAGCCAGCGGAACGCCATGTCATGAGTCGTCCTCCTTACTCTCCCAAGGAGAAAATTTTTAGCCGAGGTCTGGGCTGGAACATTATCTGGGTAGGAATTCTCATGGGTCTGGTTTCCTTGGGTACGGGTTATTGGTATTGGCTTCACGACTATGCTGGTTGGCAAACCATCGTCTTTACCGTTCTGACCCTCTCCCAGATGGGAAATGCCTTAGCCATTCGCTCCGAACGGGACTCACTTTTCCAAATCGGCTTACTTTCCAACCAACCACTTTTGGGAGCAGTAGCCTTAACCCTAGGCTTGCAACTGGCAGTAATTTATGTTCCCCTATTACAACAACTTTTCCACACCAAAGCTCTTTCCTTAGGAGAACTATTTGTTTGTCTGGCTCTAAGTACAGTCGTTTTTTGGTCTGTAGAGTTAGAAAAGTGGCTGTTCCGCCGTCGTCTATGGTCTAAAAAGTCATTAGTGATTAATTAAATGAGATACAACCAAAGCGTTTTTTAACTCTTTAATTAATCTGTGTGCTTGATTTGGATAAAGCCAAACAGGAAGAATTTGGGGTAGATTATTCATAGTTTTTCTAGCTAAAGTTAAGCTGCAACCCGTAATTCTGGCGATCGCATTTGCTCCTTCAAAGATAGCATCGCTGATTAAAGCTCTTTCGATAAAGTATAGCGATCGCCCAGTTCGCTCGTCTACGATACAATAATTTCCCAAGCGCAATCGCGTAATTAAATATGGGTGCGATCTAATACCGAGAGGATGTACCATTAAGATACAAAATATGAGAGTATCGATATGACTACTCAAGTATCATCGGCTACTGACACGGCGAATCTCTATGACCGAGATTATTATCTTTGGTTATCACACACTGCTAACCTGATCTCCGAAGGCAAATTTTCTGAGGTAGATGCAGCGAACTTAATTGAAGAAATCGAAGACATGGGTAGAAGTGAGCAACGAGCGATTGAAAGCAATTTAGTGGTTGTGTTGCTACACTTACTCAAATACAAATATCAACCAGCTAAAAGAACTAATAGTTGGAAATCTAGTATCAGGGAGCATCGACGGAGATTGAGAAAAGCGTTTAGTGATAGTCCTAGCTTAAAACGATATTTCGAGGAAGTGTTTGACGAATGTTACCAGGACGGAAGGGAACAGGCTGCTGATGAAACAGGATTACCCTTAGATACTTTTCCTCCAGAGCCACCTTTTACTCCAACAGAAGTTCTCAATCCTGACTATCTACCTCAAGAGTGACATCCACCCGACTCTTGTCCTACGGACATAGATTTTTTAAGAGAGCGAAATTGCTCAATCCGACTCATTTGGACTTGTCCTTGTTGGTTGGTTTGCCAAACTTGTCCTCCACATACATCTAAACAAGTTAACCAGCCTCCACCACAAACCCAGGTATCTATACAGATTGCATGACCGAGGTTAATAGGTTGACCGCTTTTTTGACTGGTATGTGGAGGACAAGTTTGGCAAACCAACCAACAAGGACAAGTCCAAATGAGTCGGATTGAGCAATTTCGCTCTCTTAAAAAATCTATGTCCGTAGGACAAGAGTCGGGTGGATGTCACTCTT
>JASJDI010000220.1 GCA_030065155.1 Xenococcaceae cyanobacterium MO_188.B29 | reverse complement strand
TCATTCCAAATACCACCAAATTCCCAAATTCGCTTGTAACTCCAGCCATCAGCTAAAAAAAAGTATTTCACTGTAGTTATTTAAGCAAAAAACAATTAATTTCCACATTTAGTTTACCAGTTCCACATCACAGGATTGTTATCTAGATGATTTGTGACTTGTTTACCAATTCGATCGATCTCCTGTAATTCTTCCGAGGAAAGATTTACCGATGCTGCTTTGGCATTGTCTGAAGCTTGTTCTGCATTTCTTGCTCCTGCGATCGCATTTGTCTGAGGTTGAGCAATTAACCAAGCTAGGGAAAGTTGAGCTAGTGTACAATTATGACTCTTGGCAATAGGGCGGAGTTGTTCTAATGCTTTTTGTACCCGTTGATAGTTTTCCGGTTGGAACAGTTTATTTTTAGCCCGATGATCTCCTTCGGCAAACTGATGATCTGGACCGAATTTACCTGTAAGTAATCCTTGAGCAAGAGAAGAGTAAGCCAGAATAGAAATATTATTGGCTACACAATAAGGCATAGCATCGGTTTCTAATTGTCGCCAAAAGAGAGAATAGGGAGGCTGAAGACTATCAATACGTCCATATTGGGCTGCTTCTTCTAACTGGGTACGAGAAAAATTAGAAACACCGATCGCCCTAATCTTACCTTGTTCTTTCAGTTTATTGAGAGCATTCATGGTTTCTTCTACGGGGACAACTTCGCTGTTGAAAGAGCCAGAAGGCCAATGAATTTGGTATAGATCGATATAGTCAGTTTTAAGATTGGTTAAAGAGCGATCGCAAGCTTCAATCACCTGGTCATATTTGAGATGATTAGCAAAGACTTTGGAAGCATAAACGACCCGATCTCTTACATCCGCTAGAGCTTTAGCTACTACTTGTTCTGAATGTCCTTCTCCATAAACTTCTGCCGTATCTACTGTAGTTATTCCCGCGTCATAGGCAGCACGGATAGCTTTAATGCTTTCTTCATCTTCAATTCCGACCCACATCCTTTTACCTGCTTGCCAAGTACCTATCAGAATAGGAGTGATTTGAACATCTGATTCGCCTAGCGATCGTGTTTCCATAATTGATTATTTCTAGCTCAACTCTATCGGTAATTTTATCAAGAAGCTAATATGAAAGACTTTCATGTTTTATGCTTAGTAGTTAGTGCTATTTCTTATGATTAACTTTCTCCAGAAGCACCAACTTGAATACCACCACTAGAAAGCCTGGTTACCCAAAAATCTAAATTCGGGTCGTTAATCGCCTCTTTTACTTTGTGTTTACTACGAACAGCCTTTTCTTCTGACTCACACAGAGCAAAAACAGTAGGACCAGAACCAGACATCATTGTACCTAATATTTCTGTTTGGGCAAAAGCCGATCGCAATTGGGCTACTTGAGGATATTCTGGGAGAACGACTTTTTCTAAATCGTTGTATAGTAGTTTACCAATTTCTTTAGTTTGTTTATGAATAATCGCACTGACTAAAGGACCCGAATGAAGTTTAGCTGTGCGGGATTTGATATCTTTTTCCTCAGAGATATAAGTACTGCTATACTGCTGACGATAGGTTTGATAAGCCCAAGCAGTAGAAACGCTGAGATTACTATACTTAGCCAAAACTAACCACAGATTGTCTAAATCATTAATAGGGTCTAATTTTTCTCCTCTTCCTGTAGCGATCGCTGTTCCTCCAGAGACACAAAAAGGGATATCTGAGCCTAATTGAGCAGCTAAACCTTGTAATTCGGGCTGAGTTAAGCCTAGCTCCCACATCATATTAATTCCTACTAATACCGCTGCTGCATTAGTAGAACCCCCTGCTAATCCTGCTGCTACAGGAATATTTTTTTTGATAACAATATCTACTCCTCCAAAATTATGATAGACATCAGGAAATGCTTCACACATCAATTGGGCAGCGCGATAAGCAAGGTTGGTTTCGTCTAAAGGAACTTGAGGATGGTTAGAGTGAATATTAATCTTTTGAGTACTGTTAGCTTGAATATCAATTTGATCCGCTAGTTCAATACTTTGCAAAATCATGACTAACTCATGAAATCCGTCAGGGCGATCGCCAATAATTTCTAAATGCAGATTAATTTTAGCAGGAGCTATTAAAGAGTAAGAGTGCATGATTAGCAGACTATCTGTAGGCAGGAACAATCATACCAAAAATCTTACAAAGGAAAGTTAGTCTATTACTCTATATAATCTGTAAAACAATGGAAGGGAAAAAAGCTAAAAGCTAAGAGCCTACTGCGAGACGGTTTTAAAGAATCCGTTCAATCATTCTTTTAGCTTGCGAACCATAGCCACCACCGAAAAGATTGAAATGATTGAGAATATGATAGAGATTGTAGATGGTTTTACGTTTTCGGTATCCTGAGTCTAATTGCCAAGCTTGGTTGTAACCATTATAGAAAGATGCAGGGAAACTACCAAAAAGTTCAGTCATAGCCAGATCAACTTCTCGATCGCCATAATAGGTTGCAGGATCAAAAATTGTCGGTTCACCAGTTTTAGTAACAGCAGCATTACCAGACCAAAGATCACCATGAACAAGAGACGCTTCGGGAGTTCTATTAGCTAATTGTTCTCTAACTGCTTCTACTACATTATTAGTATCAGGAAAATTACCACCTCTGCGTTTGGCTAATTTTAATTGATAACCGATGCGTTGTTCGGCAAAAAAGTCCGCCCAGTTATCCATCCAAGTATTAATTTGAGGTGTAGAACCAATGGTATTATTTCTCTCCCAACCAAACCTATCCGCAGTACCTTGCTTGTGCATCTGTGCCAACTGTTTGCCCATCTCTGTCCAAGCTTGAGAATTACTACCACCAAGATCGAGCCATTCTAGGACTATATAACAAGAATTTCCTGCCGTACCGTAACACACAGGCTTAGGGACAGTAATAGTTTGCGTAGCGTACATCTGTTTTAAACCTAAAGCTTCCGCAGCAAACATTTCTATCTGAGAAGCTTGATTGAGTTTAACAAAATAATCGCAATTGTTACTGCTGAGTTTATAACCCTGATTGATACAACCACCACCAACAGAACGAGTATTAGTTATCTCAAACTGCTTTCCTGTTGTTTTCGTTATTTCTCTTGCTATTTCTTGCCACATATCAGAATACAAATGCTAACTCGCACTCATATCATACATTGACGCGAGAAGTATTCAATAAAGTCAATTACATTTTCTATGTATTCTGTTTGACAATAAAATCAGATATTTATCTTACTGACCAATCTTCTAATGTCATTTTTACTACTTTTTCAACTAAAGTAAAATCTGAGCGATTGATAGATCTTAATGATTGTCTAGATTTCATATATTTACGATAATTGATATAGTAATCTTCAAAGCTAGAATATGTTTCATCTATCTCGGTAGTTTTAAGAGGATATCTTAGAGGTATCTTTCCCAACCTACTCATTACTGTATTACCGTCTCTTAATTCGTTAACATGAATAAAATCATCGCTATCAATTGTAACTCCATCAATTAACTTATGTCTTTTGCTATTCCTAATATTTAAGTCAATGGTTGGCAAATAAACACTAAGATATAATCTAGTTATTTTATCAGCTGGACTATAATAATAATGAAATTCTGTACATATTTTATTATTTAAGATCTCATTTTTTTGATTGTACTTGGCAAATAATAAATTTTTTTGAAGATCGCCATTTGAATCATAGTAACTAGAAGTTTCAAATTTAATATCGGAACTAAAAGATATCATTTGCTTGATGATTGAAATTATAGGAATGCGATGTTGAGGGTTATCTATTAAATACCCCTGTAATAAGGAAGGTAAAGAATCAAATAATGAGTCTTCTATGATATCAATTTTAACCCTAGAGTAAATTTTATTATTATGATTTCTAAGTATTAATGAATATTCATTGTTTTGAGATTTTTGTATTTCATAGGTTAATAGCAAGGCTTCTGGTAATTTACTATTAGCATACTTCTGTGCTTGTGGAGAGAAGTGACCGGCAATTGCTATCAAAACAAAATCTTGCTCAAAATTAACCTCAGATAAGATAGAATATTGGGAAGAGTATTTAAGTACGTTTTCTCTATATGTTATTAGTTGATTGATACTTCCCTTACCCCCTTTCTTTTTCAACTCTATAATTGCCAAACTTCGCTCTTGAGTTATACCCAAAATATCTGTTCTATTTTTATTATTGACGAAGTATTGTCTTTTTAAGGGATTTATTTTTAGGAGTTCATTAAGATTTAACCAGATGAATTCTTCTAATAATGATTCTGATTTAAGTAAAAATTTACCTCTAAATTGTCTTAACATAAATAGCGATCTCACTTGAAGGGTAAAGCTATCACATATCTTTTAGATTAAGTTAAAGCATAAAACCCAACCAAAAACAATTGATTATTATTAGACATCCCAATGCGATCGCGCTTACCAAATAAGCTCAAGATTTAATATAAATCCAGGTAAAACATTTTCTCCTGACAAACTATTAGGAGAGTTTAATACTTCAACTTCTCGATCTTGTCGATATATTTCTACTTGTTTATCTTGTGGATTAATTAACCAACCCAAGCGAGTACCATTCTCAATATATTCTTGCATTTTGTCTTGTAGAGTTTTTAATTTGTCAGTAGGAGAACGTAATTCAATTACAAAATCAGGACATAAAGGTAAAAATTTTTGTTTTTGTTCTGAGGTTAAAGCATCCCATTTATCTGTAGGAATCCACGCTGCATCTGGGGAACGTTTTGCTCCATTAGGAAGTATAAAACCAGTAGAAGAATCAAAGACAATACCCAATTTATTTTGTCGATTCCATAAAGCCAGATCGAGATTAATATCTGAATTACGTTTGCCTGTTTCTCCTCCTGTTGGGGGCATAATTATTAACTCTCCTTGGGCAGTCATTTCCAATCTTAAATCTCTATTTGCTTGGCAAAGTTGATAAAACTGCTCGTCAGTTAATTTAGCTACAGGAGGCATATTTAAAATAAAAGCTGTCATAATGAATTGCTCCGATTCATCATTCGATTAAATTTATCCATTTTTAAGATAAATAAAACTTTGATCGCTCTCACCAAATAAACTCGAGATTCAAAATAAATCTAGGTAAAACATTTTCCCCTGATAAACTATTAGGAAAGTTTAATACTTCAACTTCTCGATCTTGTCGATATATTTCTACTTGTTTATCTTGTGGATTAATTAACCAACCCAAGCGAGTACCATTCTCCATATATTCTTGCATTTTGTCTTGTAGAGTTTTTAAGCTATCGCTAGGGGAACGGAGTTCGATTATAAAATCGGGACATAGAGGAAGAAACTTTTGTTTTTGTTCTAGAGTTAAAGCATTCCATTTGTCAAGAGGAATCCAAGCTGCATCAGGAGAGCGATCGGCATTATTAGGTAACTTAAATCCACCAGAAGAATCAAAAGCAATTCCTGTATTATCTCGATCGCTCCAATTAAATAATTGTTGAATCAATCTTCCATTACGATTGCTAGTTTCTCCTCCTGTTGGTGACATAATTATTAAATCTCCTGTCTCATTACGCTCAAATCTCAAATCTCTATTTGCCTGACAAAGCTGATAGAATTGCTCGTCAGTTAATTTAGCTACAGGAGGCATATTTAAAACAAATCCCGTCATGATATTTTTTGATTATTGATTGTTATCGATTATCATCTATTAACTATCACCTATTTCCTATTTCCTAACTAGCTGGTTTCATAACTACTATTCCATAAGCATCAGGATCGAGGTATTTTTGAGCAGCAGCTTGTAAATCTGAGGCTTCCATGGATTTAATATTTTCTGGATAGTTTAATGCTGGTGTTAAATCTTGCAATTGAGAGTAATAATAACCGTAGAGATTAGCTCGATCGCTTGGTCTTTCGTTAGCAAAAATAAAACGATTAGCTACTTGCGTACGAATGCGTTCAATATCTTTTTCGGCGATAGGTTCATTTTGAATTCTTCTAATATGTTCAGCGATCGCTTTTTCTACCTTATCAATATTTTCTGTAGGTAATTGAGCAGAGATGTAAAATACTCCTTGATGGGTATGAGTCATGTTGCTAACACCTATTTGAGTAACTAAGTGCTTCTCTTCTCGCAAATCCCTGAATAATCTTGATACTTTTCCCTGTCCTAAAATTACTGCCAAAATATCTAAAGCATAGGTTTCTTCTAGATGTTGCATCCCTGGTACGCGCCACATCATTACTATTCTGGCTTGTTGCAAAGACTCATCAACATATTCTTTGCGGATAATATCTTTAAAAGGAGGTTCAAAGATTAGGCAGTAATCAGTAGAAAGTGGAGAGTGATAGTTTTCATAAGCAACGTGTTCCTCAAATCCTCTAGTAACAGTGTCAATTAGTTCCTCTACAGGCAAATTACCTACTACTGTTGCTGTTATGCAAGTAGGTTGATACCAATGATAATGAAAGTCGCGCATTTGTTCTGAGCGTAAGTTGGCGATTACCTCACTAGGTCCCAAGACAGGACGACGATAAGGTAAATTATTAAAACAAGTCTCCATTGCTCGATAAAAAGTACGACGACGAGGATTATCTTCGGAACGACGGATTTCTTCTAGAACAACTAATTTTTCTCTTTCAAATGCTTCATTTTCCAGACTAGGATTTAGTACTACATCTAATTGTAGTGGGGCTAATTCAGCAAAATCTTTTGGTGCAGTGGTAATGTAGTAGTGAGTATAATCTTGACTTGTTGCAGCGTTAGTAACTGCACCTCTTTGTTCAATTAAATACTCAAATTCTCCTATTTGTAGATTTGGTGTACCTTTAAATACCATATGCTCTAAAAAATGAGCCATACCATTGATTTCGTCTGTTTCTCTAGTTGAACCAACATTAAGCCAGACGTTAAGATTTACTGCTTCTACTGGCATTTGTTCAGCAATAATGGTTAGACCATGAGGTAATTTATGTATAGTTGGCTGATTGATTACTGCTGCTTCTAATAAGGTGGATGCCATGGTTGTTTATTCTGTTGCTATTATCACTTTATCTATCTTAATCTTTATACAGTATTAACTAAATTTAGAAAAAGTACATGGTTATTGAGTGGCTAGAGTTTACAGTAGTACCTGAAGTTCGCGAAAAATTTATTCAAGTAGATAGGGAGATTTGGACTGCCACTCTAGAAAAATTTTCTGGTTTTTTAGGCAAAGAAGTATGGCTCGATCCTAACCGAGTCGATCGAGTATCTTTGGTTATCCGTTGGCAAACAAGAGAACAATGGAAATCTGTTCCTCAAGAAGTTTTAGTTCAAACAGAAAAAGCCTTTGAGAAACAGATAGGCAAAGATAACTATGAATATGCCAATATGAGGGAATATCAGGTACGAAAGTTTAGAGAGTAGTTAGTTGTTAGGGACGTTCCAGGGAACGTCCGTACAGTAAGGATAGGGATTAGGAAGTAGTTATCAGTAGATTTTTTCACAAATGATTTAGGATCGCTATATCAATAACTTATTACTCATTACTTATTCCTTAATTATTTATGCCCAATTTAGTTTTAATAGGTGGTGGTCATAGTCATGCGATCGCTCTAAAATTATTTGGACTCAATCCTATACCAGGAATCAATCTTACTTTGATTAATGATGTAGAACAAACTCCTTATTCAGGAATGTTACCTGGTCATGTTGCGGGTTTTTATAGCTACGAGCAAACCCATATTGATTTATCTTCTTTATCAAAGTTTGCCCACGCAAAATTATTAATCGATCGAGCCATTGGTTTAAATTTAGAACAGAATCAAGTAATTTGTCATCATCATTCGTCAATTTCTTTCGACTATTTATCGATTGATATTGGTAGTACTCCCACAACTATATCTGTCCCAGGGGCAAAAGAATATGCTATTCCTGCTAAACCCGTACCTCAGTTTCTCGTTGCTTGGTCAAAATTACTAGACATAGCTAAAAATAACCCAGAACAATCTTTAAAAATTGCGATTGTTGGTGGTGGTGCTGGCGGAGTGGAGTTAGCTTTGAATATGTACCATCGTCTTGGTATTGAGATAGGAGCAGCTAATAATTACCAGATTAATCTAATTCATCGGGGTAATAAATTATTAGCAGGTCATAATAATTGGATTAGTCAACGTTTAGAGAAAATTTTACTTAAGCGAGGAATCAAAATTTATCTTCAAGAAACAGTTGAAGAAGTTCTCCCAGATAAAATTAGGTGTCAGTCTGGTTTAACTTTAGAATCTGATTATACTTTTTGGGTAACTCAAGCTCATGCACCAGATTGGCTTAAAAAATCAGGATTAGCTACTAATTCTCAAGGCTTTATCTTAGTTAAAGATACTCTCCAATCTGTTTCTCATCCTCATATTTTTGCTGCTGGTGATATTGCAACTATGGTTAACTACGATCGCCCTAAAGCAGGAGTATTTGCTGTACGACAAGGAAAACCATTACTAAAAAATTGGCACAGAATAATCGCAGGAGAACCTTTAAAACCTTATATTCCTCAGAAAAAATATTTAGCCTTAATTGGTACAGGAGATAAAAGCGCGATCGCATCTTGGGGATCGATAGGATGGCAATCTCCCCTACTTTGGTATCTCAAAGATTATATCGATCGTAAATTTATGAATCGCTTTAGTAATTTAAATACATTGATTTCTAATAACTAATAACTATTTATGTCATTTAACATTGTTTGAAAGCCAATTTTGGGTTGCCAAATGATAGCTCCATGTTGACCTGTAATATAAGATTGAATTTGTTTCTCTTGCAATAATTTTTTACTCTCTTCTTTGATTTTAGATGTAGATGCGATCGCGATTTTGGGTTGTATTATTTCTAACCATGTTGGCTCTATTTTTCTCCCAGAATATAAAAATATCTGGACCGTATAATTTAAATTATTTGTCTGTAAATATTTTTTTGTATTTATTTGCTTTTCTTCTTTTAATTTACCTAATATTAACCAATTCAAATCTTGAAGTTGTAGTTTAAGTAAAGGAGGTTGATTATTGATTAATTCTAATTTGGTTGAATTAAGTGAGATATTTGTGTCGGTTGGCAAGAGTTTATTTTTGTCTGAATTAATTTTCATTAATGGCTCGATCGCAGGATTAATAATCAACTCTTTGATAGGTACAATAGCAGCAATTTGTGACCAACCTTCGTTAAAACTAGATGAACTATCTAAAGCTATTCCATAATCAATTTGGTTGATACCTTGTTCTTTTAAAAAAGGTAAGATTGTATATTTTGCTGTATCCACTTGACCACTATTAACTAAAATTACTTTGCCTTTATCTTGAATAACTATTACTTGCTCTTGTTTAGCAGCTAATACAGTAACTTGAACTAAATTGAAATGATTATAGATAATAGGCAAAATTACTAAACTCATGGTAAATAGGAATACAAAGTGCCACCGCTCTTGCCACCATTTACTTAGCCAAACCAAACCGAAAAATATATAAATTAAAAGTAGTGAGCCAAGAGAAATTTTACCGATCGCTAAGGCACTTCCTGGTAAATTAGTAAAAAGTTTAGTTACTTCAATTAATAAAAGAGTAGGATACAAAAGAAAAGAAGCGATCGCACTACCCAAAATAGGAACAATGAGAGATGCGATCGCACTAATCATTCCTCCTAAACTAATAATAGTTACTAGAGGTGTACTAATAATATTGACTAAAATACTATAGGTGGCAACAGTATTAAAAACATAACAAATTAGCGGTAAAGTCCAGATAGAAGCAGCTAAAGGAACAGCAATTATCGTCGCAATAGTAGGTGGTAGCCAATCCAATCTTTTAGTGATTGCTGGTACAGTAACAATTAAGCCAAAAGTAGCCAGAAAACTAAGTTGAAAACCTAAATCCCAAATCCATAAAGGATTAAATAATAAAAGTATAGTTGCAGCTAAAAGTAATGAACCTAAAGGTATTACTTTACGATCTAATAATAAACCAACTAATGCACCAACTCCCATTAAAGTAGCGCGAATTACTGAAGGTTGTAATCCAGTTAAACCAACATAAATTATTAGACTAGATATGCCAATTAAAAATTGTGATTTTTCTGAAAAACGATTAGTTATTTTTAATACTACTGCTAAAAGTAAAGATACATGAAAACCAGAGGCAGCAAGAATATGAGCCAATCCAGCTTTGATAAAGCGATCGCGAATATCTTGGGGTAAATCTACCGCCCTTCTCCCCAAAACCATGGAACTTACTAACTCACCAACAGGACTTCCCAACCCACTAATTTGAGCGTTAATAATTCTTTGCCGTATCTTCCACCAACCCCAATTAGGTTCACTTTGATTATGTTTAACTTTAATTTCTAATCCCTTTAAACCTGCAAAAGCTCCTTCACGATTAAGATATTTTTTAAAATCAAATCCGCCTGGATTCTTAACAGTTTGTGGTTGATATAAAATCCCTTTAATACTTACATTTTCTCCTGGATAAAGGTTAATCTCTGGTAATAAAGGTAAAGTTACATATAATTTTCCAGATATTTTTTTCGGTGGAGATTGTTGTACTTGGCTAGGTTTAAACCAAAACTTAATTCGTTCTTTGCCTGTTAATCTTGGTTCAGTTAAAATAGTCCCTTCTACAGTAATAAATTGGCTAGAAGATTCTCTAAGCAGATAGCTAATATCATTTACTCTAGGTTGAGGTATACGCACCTGAAAATAAACTAGAGCAAAAATAGCAACAATTCCTGCACTCAAACAAACTTTTCTATATTTTCTTAGATAACGAAAATGAGCTATAGCGATCGAAGTAACTATACTCAATCCTGCTAATCCTAGAGCAAATATAACTACATTTTGCCAATTAGAATTAGACCAATTAAATAAGCCTGTAGATAATAAACCAATAATGTAAGCTAAACAGAGAATTGTCCCATTATTACGATTCATTCACTAGAAAAAATAATCTTTTCTTTCCCAGTAAAACACACTAATAATGCAGTGTTCAAATTTCTAGAAAACAAATATTTAAAATTTATTATTTCTAAGCTTTTCAAATTTTGAATATACTCAATAAATATTTATGAAATATAATAATGTTTCAAAATATTAACTTTACTAACTAATCCAATCATTTTTAATGTGCATTTATCTATAATTGAAGATAATTTAGATTACATATTTTCTGATTTTTATAAATATTTAAAATAAAAGGAGTGTTAGTCGTGAGCAATACATTACATGAAGAAGAGCATTCTCATTATGAAGATACACAATATTCAACAACACCGATAATTAGCGTTGCAGACTTTAACGGTGATGGTGAGGTTGACAGTAATGACATCGAAGATATTATCTCTCGCTATAATTCGGCTGATGAAGACGATCTCTATCATCCTCTGTACGATCGAGATGCTGATGGCGATATCGATGTTAATGACATAATCAAAGCGGTTAGTGATATTGGTGTAGACGTACCTTTGTTAGATCAGCAAATTGCTCAAGCTACTCAAGCCACAATGAAATACTATGGCTCTGATGGACTAGAAAATGCGATCGCTGATGGTTATTTCTGACTTTTCACGGCATCTTTTAGAGACAAGTAAGTTAGGTAACAATATCCGCTAACTTTTGTGCAATCTTGAGGTTTCCTCCACCAAATCTTCTAAACCCATTGAAAGTGTGCTCATCCCTCGCTCCAAAGCTTCAA
>JASJDI010000219.1 GCA_030065155.1 Xenococcaceae cyanobacterium MO_188.B29 | reverse complement strand
ACCAAATTTTTGCTTCAATGAGAATTTTCTCATCAAAGTATCACAAACACTTCATTGAGGATTGGCAAACTGTTAATAAAAGTAATAATAAAATTAATTGGAGCAAGTAATGCATTCTTCTACTATCGCCACTCCGCCGATTTCTACGCTTCCAAATCCTAGTACTCAATCAAATACAAAAGTAATTTTAGTGCGTAATGCTCGCACCAACTACAATGAACAGGGTATCTATCAAGGCTGTGGTGATGAATCGGTTTTAACCGAAATAGGATATGCATCTGCTTATCAAACAGGATTAGCTCTACAACAATTTAGCTTTGATGCCATCTATACCAGTCCTCTGACTAGAGTTCAACAGACTACTCAAGCAATTCTTGCTACTCTCAAGCAAACAACTGATAATTTACCGCCTGTATTAATCGATCGCAAATTAACTGAAATTAATATGTCAGCTTGGCAGGGATTATCTTATCAAGAGGTTAAAGAAAAATTTCCTAAGGTTTATAAGTCTTGGCAAGAAACACCTCACCTTTTCACTCTCGATCGCACGTCCTTTCCTGTTGTAGAATTATTCCAACAAGCACAACAATTTTGGCAAGAAATTTTAAATAAACATCGTGGTCAAACTATTCTTGTTGTGGCGCATGGTGGCACAAATCGAGCCTTAATTAGTACAGCAATTGGCTTGAATCCAGCACATTATCACAGTTTACAACAATCTAATTGTGGGATTAGTTGCTTAGAATTCTCCTCCAACCATAGTAATTATGGCAAGTTAAACTATTTAAACGTTACTAATCATCTGGGAGAAAACCTACCCAAACTCAAAGCAGGAAAGAGAGGTTTACGTTGGCTATTATTATCTGATACAGCAACAGAAAACTTTTTAAAATCTGCTTGTCTGCCAGAATTTATTTACCAAAATTCAATTAATCTAATTTTGACAGATGATTCTCAAAGATCTTCCTCCTTAGCTATGGAGATGCTGGACAATAGTACTAAAGCTGTACATTTACCAATAGCTCAAGAAAACTTTCTCGAAATTTGGCAACAGACAATTTTTGCTCGACAAAGACTGAAATCCTCAGTTGAAGAAATTTTGGTTACTGGTTTAATTATTGTGCCAGAAAATCTGCTCTGTCAGATTTTACAAAAAACCTTAGGAATTACTATGCCTTTGGAAACTGCCAATCATTTAAGCGTAATTCATTATCCTCAAGACAATCGTCAGTCGATTATACAAGGTTTATTACCAATCAATCAAAATTTAGTTACTCAATTAAATTGAATTATCAGGATAAATTTTTTGCTCTCGATCGTTACTTTTAAGAAATGGTATTAGATCGATATCACTCACTTATTATCAGTTAAATCATACAAAGAGCATTTTTGTGAAAGTATCTTGGATTTAATCAAGTCTTACAAGAGTACGAGTAAAAATGCAAAATAATCAACTTAAAACTAATAAAAAGCAATTCCAAAACGATTGGTATTTTATCCCTACTTTATTAAGCGGTTTTGCTGGAATCACTATTGGGGTAGCCATTGGTAATGCTCTTGGTTGGATTTAACCATGCTTGGTCTAGAACTAAAAAGCAGAGAAGATAAATTTTAGATTGGTATCATTTAAACCTACCAAAATAGATAATATTTTTGACTTCGGTTAATTTCTTGTCTGCTTTTAGACAAATAACAGAAAAATCTAGATCTATTTGTTTTTCACCTGAGTGTCGAGTTACTTCTTAACTTAATCCATATATTACTTGTTTTCAACCAGGTATTTATTTAATTAAAGATAAGTTAATTATTTCATCTGTTCTTGATATTATATTAATCTTGTTTGTTCTAGACATAATATAAATAATGAATAGGAATGATTAGACTAGATGAATGCACACAGGTGAATACGCATACAAATCCGCTCTTAAAAACAATAAGATTGATGAAGTTAATTTTTTCTCTACTATTGATTGGAATAAGTTAGCAACTAAATATGAGCAAGAAGATCGATCTTTTAGAGTCGCAGAAAATAAAAGTTATTACGATTATCAATCTTTAGGAACTCCGCGAATACCGCCTACACTTAAATTAAGAAATTATCAAAGACAAGCAGTAGCTAGTTGGTTTCGTAACCAAGGAAGAGGTACACTAAAAATGGCTACTGGTAGCGGTAAAACCATCATTGCTTTAGCGATCGCCACAGAGCTTTATCAACAGATTGGTTTACAAGTTTTATTGGTTGTTTGTCCTTATTGTCATTTAGTTACTCAGTGGCAAAGGGAATGTAAGAAGTTTAATTTACAACCGATTCTTGCTTTTGAAAATGTATACAATTGGCAAGATAAATTATCTACACAGCTATACAATATTAAATCTGGTAATCAATTTTTTCTCACAATTATTACTACCAATTCAACTTTGATTAAAGAGGGATTTCAATCTCAACTTAAATTTTTTCCTGCTAAAACTTTAATCATTGGAGATGAAGTTCACAATTTAGGCTCTACTAAAGTAGAAGTTAGCTTACCACGCAATATTGGTTTGCGCCTTGCTCTTTCAGCCACTCCAGAACGCTACTATGATGATGAAGGAACAGAAGCAATCCTTGCTTATTTTGGTAAGATCTTACAGCCAGAATTTGGTTTAGCTGAGGCAATTAGACAGGGGGCATTAGTTAGTTATTTTTATTATCCTATTTTTGTTGAACTAACTCCTACTGAAGCTTTAACTTATGCCAAATTAACTAAAAGAATTGGTTGGGCTTTAAGTAAAAATGAAAAGCTAGATAATAATACTTTAACTTCTCTACTCGTCAAGCGATCGCGTTTAATTGGTGCAGCAGAAAATAAATTGGCTATTTTGAAAAAATTAATGAGCCAAAGATTACATACCAGTCATACTCTTTTCTATTGCGGTGATGGATATGTAGAAAATTATGAAGCAGATTATCATACTCAAATAGAAGCAGTTACACGCATATTAGGAAAAGAATTAGGCTATCGGGTTAATACTTATACTGCTGATACACCTTTACCCGAAAGAGAAAGGCTAAGACAACAATTTGAACGAGGAGAATTACAGGGTTTAGTAGCTATTCGTTGCTTAGATGAAGGAGTAGATATTCCCGCAATTAAAACGGCAGTTATTTTGGCAAGTACTAGTAACCCTCGTCAATTTATTCAACGTCGTGGCAGGATTTTACGTCCCCATCCAGGAAAAGATCGAGCAACTTTATTCGATATGATTGTTATGCCACCAGATCTCGATCGAGAAACTTGGGAAGTAGAAAAAAACTTATTACGTAAAGAGTTAATCAGATTTATTGAATTTGCTGAATTGGCTGTTAACGCAGAAGAAGCAATAAATAAGTTATTAACTATTCAAGAAAAGTATGAATTGAATATGAATGGACAATTGACAATTGATAATTGATAATTGACGAGTGATCCTGCTGCGGTCTCCGCAGTAAGGAACGCGCGAGTCTTGACAATTGGTTAATTCGGTTTAAGACCTCTTCATTTATGAGGGCGAGGTTTCCTCGCTCAATCCTCTTGCTTTGAGAGAGAAGTAGTAATTGTTCATTGTTCATTGTTCATTGTCAATTGTTGAATCTATTCCCACTACCCACAGAGATTAAGTATTGTCTAAATCTAGCTTCAAACTGATATAAACAAGCTGCGGTAACAACCCAGATCAATAAACGAGTCATGGGATTATAAATTGGTTGATAAAGCCGAAGTGCAATATAAAACCAATTGTATAGATTATTTATGGAAACAAGGTCTAAATGAGAAATATCTTGATTGAAAAAAGGAATAATAGTTAAAACTGTATCGCTTGCTAGATAAGATAAAATAATTACAGCTAAACCATATATTCCTTCCCACCAACTTAAAAATCCAGGAATATACCCTTCAACTCTTGGCATTTCTGGCAAACTTATATCTGGGAAATATCTTTCTATTAATAAGTTCAAATAATGGTGAGCAAAAGCTACTACAACGATGGGTGATATAAACCATGTTGGAGAAACATAAGCAAAAAACGTGACTATTTTGTTAATAATTGGAATAATAATATTAGCTAGAGACGGAAAAATTAAAGATAAAAACCAACCTAATAATTGAACAAAAGAAAATACCAAGACAATAACAGACTGCCCGTAGGCAATCAAGCTAGCTATTAGTGCCAATAAAATTGCATTCATCCAGGAAGTAGGGAAAGGAATCCAAGCAGGCCAGTTTCTCATCAGTTAAATTTCTCGGATAAAACTCTCTTATTATTATATTCCGCAGAAAAATTTAAGAGAGGAAACAATATTTATGAAAAGAAATGTTAAAAAACTGAAGAATGGGATTTGGCTGCTAATTTTAGTCACCGTTACTCCGCCGTAAAACGACGGAGCCTGCGGTGACCGGCGTTCCCCGGTCAAATTACACTAATTTAGCGATCGCTCAGTACTAAACTTCCCCTAATTACAACCTAGACAGCTACCTTCGCTTCTAAATCTTGGTTAAGAATAAATTTAATATTTTTTTTGTTCACTCTAGTCTTCTTTTTTTGGTAACGTATCATACAATCACGTTTCCCATAGTCATATATACCAATTAAGAGCATTGTGATTATATGTCTTTGTACATATAAAATTCTTGAACTCAAGGGTGTTTACTAAAATAATAAAGTTAGAGTAATGTCAAAACTAGGAAGACGAAAATTTTTACTATACGGTTCGGTAGGTCTGGGAACTAGCATCTTATTGAAAGGCTGTGCTAGTAGCGAAGAAACCTCTACTTCTACGACTGTAGATTCTTCTACTGGTACTACCGTGAGTGATAGTGGTGGAGACACAATTAAAGTAGGTATTCTACACTCCCTAAGTGGCACTATGGCTATTAGTGAAACCACTGTGGTAGAAGCAGAAAAGCTAGCTATTGAAGAAATTAATGCTGCTGGTGGCGTTTTAGGCAAACAAATTGTTGCTATAGAAGAAGATGGTGCTTCTGATTGGCCTACTTTTGCGGAGAAAGCCCGTAAGCTGATTGATAAAGATAATGTAACTACAGTATTTGGTTGTTGGACTTCTGCTAGTCGTAAAGCAGTTTTACCAGTATTTGAAGAGAAAAAGCATATGCTTTGGTATCCTGTCCAATATGAAGGACAAGAATGTTCTCAAAACATCTTCTACACTGGTGCTGCACCTAACCAACAAATTGAGCCAGCAGTAGATTGGCTACTAGCAAATAAAGGCAAAGAATTTTTCTTAGTGGGTTCGGATTATGTTTTCCCCCGTACTGCCAACACCATTATTAAAGAACAACTAAAAGCTAAAAGTGGCACAACTGTAGGAGAAGACTATCTTCCTTTGGGAGATACAGAAGTTACTCCCATTATCACTAAAATCAAAGCAGCTTTGCCTAATGGTGGGGTAATCTTTAATAGTCTCAATGGTGATAGTAATGTTGCTTTCTTTAAACAGTTACAGGGTGCAGGATTATCGCCTGATAAATATCCAGTTATGTCTGTGAGTATCGCTGAAGAAGAAGTAAGACAAATTGGTAAAGATTATCTGAAAGATCATTATGCATCTTGGAACTATTTCCAAACTGTAGAAAGTCCCGCTAACCAGAAATTTGTAGAAGCTTTTAAGGCAAAATATGGGGAAGACAGAGTAACTAATGACCCTATGGAAGCTGCCTACATTATGGTGTATCTCTGGAAGCAGGCTGTAGAACAGGCAGGAACTACTGATTTAGAAGCTGTACGTAAAGCAGCTATTGGTCAAGAATTTGATGCCCCAGAAGGAAAAGTTAAAATGCTTCCTAATCATCACATCTCCAAGACTGTCAGAATTGGTCAAGTAAGAGATGATGGTTTATTTGATATTGTTTGGTCAACTGAGAAACCTCTCGATCCCATTCCTTGGAATCAATATGTACCACAAACTAAAGGTTATGCCTGCGACTGGACTGATCCTAATAAAGGTGGTAGATACAAAGTAGAAAAAATCTAACCTGTAGGGGCAAGGCAATGCCTTACCCCTACGTGGGAATGGGTTAACAAAATTTAATATTCAGGGGAATGTCAGCATTAATAGAAGGGCTATTTAACGGAATCAGCATTGGTTCGGTGTTGCTAATTGCTGCTTTGGGATTAGCAATTGTCTTTGGACTAATGGGAGTTATTAATCTTGCCCACGGTGAGTTAATGATGTTGGGAGCATACACAACTTTTGTGGTGCAAAATGTTTTTAAACCTTTGGGTGAACCCTGGTTTGAGCTTTACATTCTCTTTTCTCTGCCAGTCGCATTTATCGTATCTGCGTTATTTGGTTTAGCTTTAGAGAGGGGAGTAATTAGATTTCTTTATGGACGACCGTTAGAAACTCTTCTCGCTACTTGGGGCGTAAGTCTAATCTTGCGTCAATTTGTCCGTAGCGTTAATTGGCTGTTGGTGATAAGTATTGCCGTATTTTGTTTATGCTTCTTTGGCGGTATGGCGATTCTTAAACGTCTTTCTCATTGGGAAAGAATTAGAAATTGGGCAATAACCATCTTACTGTTTATCTCTAGTGCAATTTCGATCGCGCTGGGATTTTTAATCGATCGAGTTGGTACATTAGCATTAACTAAGCCTTGGTTTAGTGCCAGAAATGTAGATGTAACCGCACCAACTTGGTTACGGGGAGGCTGGAAAATTTTGGGTTTTCAAATGCCTTATGCTCGTCTATTTATTATCGCTTTGACTATTATTTGTTTACTGGGAGTTTATTGGTTTTTAAATCGTTCTACCTGGGGTTTAAGGATTCGGGCAGTAACTCAAAATCGCAGTATGAGTGCTTGTTTAGGCATTCCTACAGCTAAGGTAGATGCCCTTACTTTTGCCTTGGGTTCAGGACTTGCTGGTGTCGCTGGTTGTGCGGTTAGTTTGCTTGGTTCCGTGGGACCAAATACTGGGCAGAACTATATTGTCGATACCTTCATGGTGGTTGTAGTTGGTGGTGTCGGTAACTTATTTGGTACGGTTGTCGCTGGTTTGAGTATTGGTATCATTAATTATCTGATTGGTTCAGGTACCTTGGCATTAATATTTACTTCAACAGAAAGTTTAAAACCTCTAGTAGATTTCTTCCTCTTTTTTGCTACTAGCAGCATGGCAAAAGTCATGGTTTTTGCCATAATTATTACCTTTCTACAAGTTAAACCTGCTGGGCTTTTTCCACAGAAAGGACGTACTGCTGAGTTATAGGTAGTGGGTAGTGGGTATTAGGTAGTAGGTTATTTTTGTATAAATTATGAGTTCTGAATTAAATACTGGCGTATATAAACAGAAACAAAGGCGACAAAAACGATTAATTGAAGCGGGAATTATTATAGCGATCGCTTTTATTTTAGCGGTTATTTTGCCTGCCGTATTACCTGCTTTTCGTTTACGTTTATTTGGTAGATTTTTGGCTTTAGCTATTGTTGCTTTGGGGATCGATTTGATTTGGGGATATACAGGTCTTTTAAGTTTAGGACATGGTATCTTTTTTGCTCTTGGCGGTTATGCGATCGCTATGCACCTAAAATTACAAATTCCTGAAGGACAACTGCCAGAATTCTTTACTCTTTATGGAGTTGATAAGTTGCCTTGGTTTTGGCAACCTTTTTATTCTTTTCCTTTTACCTTAATTGCCTTAGTTGTTATTCCTGGGGTTGTAGCAGGATTACTAGGCTATTTGGTTTTTCGCAACCGTATTAAGGGTGTTTATTTTTCAATTTTAACCCAAGCTGCTTTACTAGTATTTTTTAATTTTTTTAATGGACAACAAAAGTTAATTAATGGGACAAATGGTTTAAAAACCGATACAGAAAAAATCTTTGATTTATTAGTAAGTTCATCGGCAGTGCAAAGAACTTTTTATATTTTAACTGTTATCTGTTTAATCTTAATTTATTTGCTTTGTCGTTGGTTAACTAGTGGACGTTTCGGACGTTTATTAATTGCAATTCGTGATGATGAAACGAGAGTACGTTTTTCTGGTTATGATACTACTGGATTTAAAGTATTAGTCTTTGCTATTTCTGGAGCGATCGCAGGAATCGCAGGAGCATTGTATACAGTACAAACAGGAATTATTACCCCTACTATCATGCAAGTAGCTTTTTCTATTGAGATGGTAATTTGGGTAGCTGTAGGCGGAAGAGGAACATTAATCGGTGCAATTATCGGTACTTTACTAGTTAGATTAGCGCAAACTTTTTTAAGCGAAAGATTTCCTCAAGTCTGGCTATTTTTTCAAGGAGCATTATTCTTAACTGTAGTTACAGTATTGCCTAATGGCATTGTCGGTTGGTTTAGAGATTACGCTTGGATTAAAGCGCGATCGCTCTTTGGGTTAAAACAACAATTAATTACTTATCCGCAGATAGAAGAAGACCCAGAAATACAAAGAGAAAGGGATCAGTTAACAAGGAAATAGATGGTGAAGATAAGGAAGATGGGGGAGACAAGGAAGACAAGGGAGATGGGGGAGATAGGAAACAACTAACAACTAATGACCAATAGCCAATGACCAATAAAATTTTAGAAATAGAAAAATTAACTGTTAGTTTTGATGGATTTAAAGCTCTCAATGATTTAAACTTCAGTATGGATGCTGGAGAATTGCGAGTAATAATTGGTCCTAATGGAGCAGGGAAAACTACTTTTTTAGATGTAATTACTGGGAAAGTTCAGCCAACCAAAGGAAGAGTATTATTTAAAGGAAAAAACCTCAAAAAAATTCCCGAACACAAAATAACTCGTATGGGTATTGGTAGAAAATTTCAGACTCCCAGAGTTTATTTAAATTTAACGGTTAGAGAAAATCTAGATTTAGTTGCTAACCAAAATAAAAACGTTTTTCCTACTTTATTCGGTCGTCCTTCTTCCACGGAAAAAAGAACAGTATCAGGATTAATTGAAACTATTGGTTTAGATGCTAAAGCCAACTTACAAGCAGACTTACTTTCTCATGGAGAAAAACAACGCTTAGAAATAGGAATGCTAGTTGCTCAATCTCCTGATTTATTACTAGTAGATGAACCTGCTGCAGGATTAACAGATGAAGAAACTGAAAATGTAGGAGCATTACTACTTTCTTTAGCAGAAAGTCATTCTATTATCGCGATCGAACATGATATGGAATTTGTACGTCAAATAGCTAAAGATAAGGTAACAGTATTACATCAAGGTTCAGTACTTTGCGAAGGGAAAATGGACGAAGTACAAAACGATCCCCGTGTAATAGAAGTTTATTTGGGAGAACCTTTGGATAAGTAGTGAGTAGTGAGTAGTGAGTAGTGAGTAATCAGTAATCAGTAATCAGTATCCGCGCAAGGCTTGCGCCCGCGAATTAGTCAGAATTAAAAAATATCTATCAATAGTGAATAATCAACAATCAACAATTAACAATCAACCAATAACAACAGATTTAATGTTGCAGGTTTCTAACCTCAATGTTTATTACGGTGAAAGTCATATTTTGCGGAATGTAGATATGAGTATTCCTTCAGGACAAATGGTGTGTCTTATTGGACGCAATGGAGTAGGTAAAACAACTCTCCTAAAAACAATTATGGGATTACTGAAATCTCGTACAGGAGAAATATTATTTACAGGAAAACCCATTAGCAAAATAGCAACCGATCGACGAGTTAGAATGGGTATTGGTTACGTACCGCAAGGTAGAGAAATTATTCCTCGCGTAACGGTCAAAGAAAACTTATTATTAGGTTTAGAAGCTCGTCCTCAAGGTAGAAAAGGAAACGAAGCAATACCTGAAGAAATTTTCGCTCTTTTCCCAGTACTCAAAACTATGCTATCCCGCATGGGAGGAGACTTAAGTGGGGGACAACAACAGCAACTAGCGATCGCTCGTGCTTTAATGGGTAAACCTCGTTTACTAGTATTAGACGAACCAACAGAGGGAATTCAGCCTTCTATTATTTTAGAAATAGAAGCAGCAGTAAAAAGGATTATTGCTGCAACAGGTATTTCAGTTTTATTAGTAGAACAACATTTACATTTTGTCCGTCAGGCAGATAAATACTACGCTATGCAGAAAGGTGGTATTGTTGCTTCAGGTTCTACTAGTGAGTTGAGTCAAGAAATTATCCAGGAATTCTTAGCAGTTTAGGGAACTTATAGCGGTTCTCAAATCGCTAGTTTGTACAAAGAATAGTTAATAAAGCCAGTGTTATTTTAATTGAAAATACTTTCCCTAAAAAACCTATGCAAATTTCACGGCAAAAGTTAACACCCTACTTTTTTCTCTTACCTGCCCTGATTATTCTCAGTATTACTGTATTTTTCCCCGCTATTCAAGCTTTTTCTTTAAGTTTTACCCGCTACGACTACGATCTAACTCAAGCACCAGAATGGGTAGGTTTGAGTAATTTTGAGCGTTTGTGGACAGATAAAGTATTTTGGCAAACTCTCAGAAATACTCTAGTGTATTTAATTGGGGTTGTGCCTGTCTTAGTTATTTTCCCTTTGATTCTGGCTATTTTAGTCAATCAAAAACTGCGAGGAATTAACTGGTTTCGCACCGCATTTTATACTCCAGTGATAATTTCAATGGTGGTAGCAGGAATTGCCTGGAAAGCACTCTATACCAACAACGGTATTCTCAATCAATTTCTGCAACAACTTGGTTTTACCGAAGGAATTCCCTGGTTAACTAGTCCTCAATGGGTACTCGGCAGCGTGATGGTAGTTACCGTCTGGAAAGGTTTAGGTTACTATATGGTAATTTATCTAGCAGGATTGCAATCTATTTCCCCTGAATTATACGAAGCCTGCGCGATCGATGGTTCGGATGGTTGGCAAAAACATTGGGATATAACGATTCCTTTAATGCGTCCCTATTTATTCCTCGTAGCCGTCATTTCTGCTATTTCCGCAACCAAAGTCTTTGAAGAAATTTATATCATGACCCAAGGAGGACCTCGTAATAGTTCTAAAACTGCCGTGTACTATTTATATGAGAGAGCGTTTCAAGATTTAGATGTTAGCTATGCTTGCACTATTGGTCTAGTTCTGTTCATCGGGATTTTAGGACTGTCGATTATTAATTTGCGCTTATCGAAAAATTAGAGAAAAAAATTAACTATTTTGATAGTGAAAAATAATTTAGTTTTAGCTATGCTTAGTTAGTTTATTCTCTGTAGCAAGATTAGAAACAAACTCGAAGTTATGGTTGATTTTACAGTGGCAATCTGTACCTATAACAGTGCCAAAAGGATATCTCAAAGTTTTAAATGAACTGCGGTCTGCAAAGCAGACGCTGCGCGGTCAGCTTCGCTGGCTCGGAACGAGATCGCAAATAGATACAGAAAATAATATTTAGTGGAGAAATTATTTGAAGACAAAAATCTAGCGATTGTTAAGTTGGTTAGCAGTATCCTAGACTACTTAAACATCCAAGTCTGCTAACATTAACCCAAATTACTGGTATTAAACGACTATAGCGTTTCTCAGTTGACTGAGATACATCTTACTTCTGCCCTCTGCCTTCTGCCTCCTGCCTCCAAACGAACAACTTTGTACCTCATCGATTTGAGAACCGCTATATATC
>JASJDI010000218.1 GCA_030065155.1 Xenococcaceae cyanobacterium MO_188.B29 | reverse complement strand
ATGACACTTGCTAAAAATCAAGCAATATCAAGCTTTTCAGTCTTATTTGCCTTCAGACATATGTGGCGATCACGCAGTGCCAGCTTCGCTGATCGCCTTTCTTTTTAGCATAGTCAAATCGGAAGAACCAAACATCTTTTCTGAATCAACTAATCTCAATGCTATTTATGACCATTTATTAAAATCTGTTTATGAACGTGGTTGGGATACAGAGCGACATCTAACTCTTAGAGAAATTAACGAGAATGAATTTGTTCGCATCCTCGAAGAAATTGCTTTATCTGCTTGGCACGGTAACGGACGCACTACTACAGTAAAAGAAATTGAAGCTCATTGTGAAAATAGTGATAAATATTGTAAAAATAGTGATCAAACTGGTAAGTCAAAAAAACTTTTAGAGCGATTTAAAGAACAAGCTAAAAATGGAGCTACTAAACATTTAACTATTTTTCATGGGTTTTATTTTGGAAAAAGTGAGCGTAAAAATACTGAAAATGAAACTTTTGAATTTACTCATAAGAGTTTTGCTGAGTATTTAACAGCAAGACGTATAGTTAGAGAGCTAAAAGATATTGATGAAGAGTTGGGAAGACGAAAAGAAAATATTGATAAAGATTGGGATGAAAATCAAGCTTTAACCCGTTGGGCTATGGTGTGTGGAATGTCGGCTATTGATGAATATTTATTTGAGTTTATTTGTAATGAAATTGCTTTGCAGGATAAACAAGAAGTTAAACAATGGCAAAAAACTTTATCTCATTTGATTGGGTTTATGCTACGTCATGGAATGCCGATGGAAAGAATCGCTCCTCGTCCATCATACAAAGAAGAATGCCGACAAAGCAGAAATGCAGAAGAAGCTTTGTTAGCAGTACTTAATGCTTGTGCCAGATATACTAAGGAAATATCTGCAATTGAATGGCAGTCAGAATATAGTTTTGGTAAATGGTTGTCTCGTCTGCAAGATCACATCGAAGATAACCAAAAGATAATGGTTAATCAATGTCTTAGTTGGCTAAATCTTGGAGGGGCAAATCTTGGAAGGGCAAATCTTGGAGGGGCAAATCTTGGAAGGGCAAATCTTGGAAGGGCAAATCTTGGAAGGGCAAATCTTGGAGGGGCAAATCTTGGATGGGCAAATCTTGAAGGGGCAAATCTTGGATGGGCAAATCTTGAAGGGGCAAATCTTGGAGGGGCAAAAATGGATGAAGACTTACGCCGTGAATTAGAATCTAAATTAGGAATCAAGATAAATCGCAGCTAGTAATAAACGTAGGTTGGGTAGCTACTGCGTTGCGTTAAATTTAATTATGAGTGTTTAATTGTCACTGTTCCAACAAATTTGATATTATCTACTTCTTATTCTACCTTTCTCAATCTTCCTACTATATCGAGACGTTCAGATTTACTTTGTTTCAGAAACGCGATCGCAACAAACACAAATACCAATAAGAAGTATATACTTAAAATATATACTGCAAGTAAGTAGATCAATAATGGAAACCGCTAAACTATTCCAAAATGGCAAAAGTCAAGCAGTTCGGCTCCCTAAAAAATATCGTTTCCCAGGGGACAAAGTAATAATTAAACGTGTTGGCAATGCTGTTGTACTCTTACCCTATCAAAATTCTTGGGAGATGTTATTTGAGAGTCTAGAACAATTTTCTGATGATTTTATGATCGATCGCGAGCAACCAGAACAGCAAAAAAGAGAAAATCCCTTTGAATGAAATTTTTACTAGATACTAATATTTGCATTTATATTATTAAACAAAAACCTCCAAAAGTATTACAGAAATTCAAGACTTATAAAGTGGGCGATATTGCGATATCTTCTATCACTGTTGCCGAACTAGAATTTGGCGTTCACAAAAGTCAGTTTCCAGAAAGAAATAGACAGGCTCTAACACAATTTTTATCACCCTTGAGAATAGTAGATTTCGATATAAATGCTGCAAATGTTTATGGTAAACTTCGAGCAAAACTCGAACAACAAGGAACTCCAATTGGTGCTTTAGATACTTTAATTGCTGCTCAAGCACTAAGTTTAGAGATAACTTTGATAACTAATAATGTTAGGGAGTTTGAGCGAATATCTGACTTAAAATTAGACAATTGGACTATTTAACTGTGTAGTCAATAGTAAACAATTAATATCTCTAATTTTGCTTTGTTCCAGAAGTGCGATCGATTTACTCACTTACTTTTATTTTTCTTTCTTAGGACTTGTCCATTATTAAATTCGGTATTTCTCCTCTCCCCCTGCTTTCTCTGCTCCCAAAGCTTCCCCTGCTTTAGATGGGAAAAATCCACAGTTGTTTCTGGACAACTCCTTAGCTCATAGCTGCATGAGATCGATCGTAGATATTACCAAAATTGTTGACGGTTTTGCCTTGGATATGGCTGTGATATTTGGGATCTATATCAACACCAATTTCAGCAGCAGTACGTGCCAACATTGATTTTTCACGGTTGATTACCATGTTGTGATGGCGTATGAACAAAGAGCGAGCTTGTGTTTTAATAGACATTTCTCTTTCCTCCTTACCTCTTACAACATAAATATATCATATTTTCTGTAACAAAAGATACTTTTTTGATTTTGTTTTTATCTTCATGTTCTTAATTATCTTCACAAGTTCTTCAAGTTATTTTTTTAGTCTAAAAATACAAGAACTTCCTTGGTAATTTTGGAAGTATGCGGAATCTTGATTTTGGGAGGAGATGGAGGAATTGACAAATGAATACCAAACTAGGGTGGAAAATTTTTGCTACAACTATTACCAGTTTGATTTTAGTTGCAAGTACAGCTAGTCCTCTTGCTGCCGAAAAACCAATAGACAATTCTGAGTATATCTATTGTTGTCAAGGTAATCAGTCTGGTTGGGGGAGGAGGCAATATAGCAGAAGATACAATCTTAATAATGTTGAAACCTTAAATGCAGAAGTAATTAGCGTAGATGCTTATACTTCTCGTAGAGGAACTTCTCAAGGCGTACATCTTCTAGTCAATACAGACAAAGAAACAGTAGAAGTACACTTAGGGCCTTCTTGGTATTTAGAAGACCAAGATTTTGAGATTACAGCAGAAGACAAAATTACCATTACAGGTTCGAGAATTAACCTGAATGGAGAAGAAGCGATCGTTGCCAGTCAACTTGAAAAAGGTAATAAAACTCTTATACTCAGAGACGAAAATGGTTTTCCTCTGTGGCGAGGTTGGAGACGATAGACTTCTTATATTAGTTTGACAAATCTCAGAAAGGATCGAGGAGGAAGTAGAAGGTAATAAGTAGCCACTAATCACTAACTACTAACAACTAACTACTAACAACCTTTACAGGCAATATGGAGGTGGTAATAAATAATGGTTTTATCCATTCAGCATCCTCCTGACTCTAGCAGCAGGCAATTTCCAAGTACTGATAATCAGCTTTTACGTCTATTATCAGAATCCGATCGCCAAAACCTAGTTGCTAAATCCAATTATGTTATTCTCCCGCCAAAAACAATTCTTCATCAACCCAACGAACCAATTAAGAAAGTATATTTTCCTCTTCAAGGCATAATTTCACTGGTAAATAATACAACCCAAGAAGGTTTGCTTGCTCAAACTGTTGCAGTAAGTAATGAAGGGATGGTAGGTATTACAGCTTTTTTGGGAGGTAATTATCTTCCTTGTTTTGCTGTGGTTCAGACTGACTGCATTGCTATAAGCTTAGATGCTGATATACTCCAACAAGAATTTGCTCGTGGTGGTGAACTGCAACAAATATTGCTGTTATACATCCAAGCTTTATTTACCCAACTTGCGCAAAATATTTTCTGTAGCTGTCACCATACTATAGAACAGAGATTAGCTCGTTGGTTACTATCTTTTAGCGATCGCTTAGGTAAAAGAGAACTATTACTTACTCAAGAAATTCTGGCTGATTTAATCGGGGTAAGACGTTCGAGTTTATCGGTAGTTGCCAAAGAACTTCGCCAAAGGTATCTGATTAGCTATAGTCGGGGCAGAATTATGATTCAAAACCCTGTAGCTTTAAGAAAAATTGCTTGTGAATGCGATCGCTCAATTCGGGATGAATATTCTCGTTTGTTTCGACTCGTCAACCGATCTTAATTTAAATTGTATGCTTAATTAGCTTTAAGCTCTAAGCTTTTTTGTGCGATCGATTGTTAAGTTATGTCGGAAATACGGCAGACTTATCTATTTGATTTGTGCAAGTATAAATGCAATTATCAAAAAACAATAACGAACTAAATCCCAAGTAAAACAATGTACAGAAATTAATTTGACTGGGGAACACGAACTGCAAATTAATAATTCATACTTACTAAATTTTTAATTAAAAAATATGCTATGGGTCAACATTGTTAGGCGATAAGATTCTCGAGTAGTTAACTTGCTAGTTGAGATTCAGCAGAGGGCGGGGCGTATAAACTTGAGAGGGCGATTGACTAGAAAGCCTTGTCAAGTTTACACCCCTGTTGGAAGTTTCTTCCAAAGAAAGCCCCTTCAGAGGGAGAAAGAAATTGATTTCTCTCAATGGATTATGCCGTTTAAATGCACATTAGCGTCAGTGTAGATAAGTAGGTGGGTGCAATTAATTATAAAATGATTGAGGGCAGAGGGAGCAGCGGTGGAAGCCCCTCCGGGTTCAACAGTTCTTGCTCCGTCCTATACGCGCTCGGAGACCTCAGCCTAATCGCGGTGCTTTGCTCAAGCGGTGCGCGGGGAGGGGGGTGCTTGCTCCGTCCCTATGTCGGAGGTTTCCTCCGACGGGGCGGTGCGCTTTTATAACCAGATAGATCGGCTAGAAGTACAGACTTAAAATTTAAAATTATTATAAACCCTCCTTCCACCCCTGGTGATTAAAAAATCACCTAAGGAACGCGAACCGAGAGGAATCCCCTTCGGGTTCGGTAGTCGCTACAACGGGGGGAACCCGCCCAACGCGCTACCTCACCTTTGAGCATTTGCTCATGGGGGAGACCCCCATAAGCGACTCGTTCAAGAACGTCCACTAAGATAGAGGAGCAGAGGAGGAATAAAAATTTTCAAAATTTCTCTATAGTTTAGTTAAAATTTGAGCAGAAAAATAAACAGTAAACAACTATTTTATTGTTTTATTTTTTAGTTTATTTGATGCAGAGTGTTTGTCTATCGATATTGCAAAATTATGGAATGATAGCAACATGAGTTACCATGAAATTTCTCCAATAGGAAAAATAAATTTTGAGTCAGTTAATAAGCTTAAATCCAAATTATCTTGGTGGGTAAAAATTCAAACAGCTAAACCCGAGTGTATTTATTATTTTGGTTCATTCGACACTCAAATAGAAGCAGAAGTGGCACAGTATGGTTACGTAGAAGACTTAATGATGGAAAAAGCTAGTGGTATTAGTGTTGAGATAACACAAGGGCAACCCAAAATACTAACCATTTTTACAGAAGAATCCACAAGTAGAGCTTAATATGAACAAAAAACATATTTTAATTATAGAAGATGATACAGGGATTCAGGCTGTAACTCAATTTAGTTTAGAAATAGAAGAAGATTGGCAAGTTACAACTGCTTTGAGGGGAAAAAAAGGACTGCTTAAAGCAAAGAATTTGCATCCAGATGTGATTTTATTAGACATAGTAATGCCAGATATTAATGGACTAGAAATTATCAAAGAATTGCAAAATAATCAAGCAACAAAAAAAATACCAATTATTTTATTTACAGCTAAAGCAATGGGCAATGACATACTGAAGCTTCAAAATAGCGGAGTAATAGGTATAATAACCAAACCTTTTGATTGTCTTACTTTATCCGCTACAATTTCAAATATTCTCGATCGGCAATGTCGACTAGTTTGAGAGTATTTAGCTACTAACTAACGTCAGTTCGAGTTAAGAAAGTTAATTTGTTCTGTTGAATGGACAATGGATAATTGACAATTGACAACGAGTATTTTAATCGTTTATGTGACAACGAAATAATTAGTGTTTCAGCTTATCCTGAACTCAGGTTAACTACTAACTACTAACTAAGTTAACTTTTTACCAGTTTGACCGTTATTGAGCATAGTTTGGGCTAACAACCTATCTTCAGAAAACTTTCCTGTTTGTAACCATTGGGCTACCTCTACAGTTGTTTGAGCGAGATGAAGTCGCGATCGCAGTTGCTCTCCTTCTAAAATTTCTTGTTCTAGCAGGATTTGAGCTAATGTTGCTAATAGTTCTTGATTTTCTCTCAGAATTGTTCTGGCAATTTGGTGTGCGCCATCAATTACGCTTTTTACTTCACCATCGATTGCTTCAGCAATTTGGGGACTAACCTGGCGACGAGGATTAGTAATACCTTCAAGAAACTGCTGCTGAATTTTTTCAAAGGCAATAGGTCCTAAGCGATCGCTCATTCCATAGAGAGTAACATATCGCTCTGCTAAGTCTGTGGCTTTTTGGATATCATCACTAGCTCCAGTAGATACCTTACCAAAGATTAACTCTTCCGCAGCACGACCCCCAAGTAAGGTAGCAATACGACCACGAATTTCATCTTCGATCATTAAAAAACGGTCTTCTTCAGGTAACTGCAAAGTATATCCCAATGCTCCAATACCACGGGGAACAATGGAGATTTTTTCTATTTTATCTGTACCAGGCATCAAGGTACCGACAATAGCATGACCAACTTCATGATAAGCTACAGTTTTTTTCTCGGTTTCGTTGAGTACCCGTGATTTTTTCTCTAATCCTGTGAGAATTCTTTCTGTTGCTTCCTTAAAGTCTTCCATCGTTACCGCATTGCGGTTTTGACGAGCAGCAAGTAGTGCTGCTTCATTGATTAAATTGGCTAAATCTGCACCAGCAAAACCAGGGGTACGAGCAGCTAATTTATCTAAATCCACATCCCCAGCTAATTTCACATTTCTGGCGTGTACTTCTAAAATCGCCAGTCTTCCCAATTTATCAGGGCGATCGACCACAATACGTCGATCAAAACGACCAGGACGCAGTAAGGCTGGATCGAGGACTTCAGGACGATTAGTAGCAGCTAAAAGAATTACTCCTGCGTTGGGTTCAAATCCGTCCATTTCTGCCAATAATTGATTGAGAGTTTGTTCTCGTTCGTCATTACCACCCATCAAACTTCCAGAAGCAGCACGAGATTTACCCAAAGCATCTAGTTCATCGATAAAGATAATAGCAGGAGCTTGTTTTTTAGCGCGATCGAATAAATCCCTTACCCTTGACGCACCAACGCCGACAAACATTTCAATAAATTCCGAACCAGAGATACTGAAAAAAGGAACTTTGGCTTCACCAGCGATCGCTTTAGCTAGTAAAGTTTTACCTGTACCGGGAGGTCCTACCAACAAAACTCCTTTGGGTATTTTTGCTCCTAAGCGAATATATTTAGCTCCATGTTTGAGAAAATCGACTATTTCGTATAATTCTGTTTTCGCTTCATCCACTCCCGCTACATCATCAAAGGTAACATCCATGCTTCCTTCTGAGTAAATACGAGCATTGCTGCGACCAATAGTAAAGGGGCTTGCTCCCATGCCTCCGTCTTGACCACGATTGAACAGCAAACTACCGAGATTAATGATTAAAAAGAAGAAAAATAATAGTCTGAGAAAACCCCAAAATCCATCACCACTATTGGTAGGAGTAGCTGAAAATTCTACTTGATGCTGACGTAAAATCTTAGGCAACTCATTATCCTGAGGAACTGGTACTGTAGTAAAAATCTGTTCTGATTCTTCTGTTAATGCTTCTGATTTGAGAACATATTCAATCCGATTTGCGCCAATAATAACTTTCTCAACGCGATTTTTTTCTACTAAGTCAATAAATTTACTATAGGGTTGAGACTGGGGTATCTGTGCTGGAGACAAAAATAAACTAAATAAAAGCAAAAATACCGAAGTCATAATTAAAGTCCAACCCCATGAATTCGATTGTGGCTTGCGAGTTGGATTTTGGCGTTTAGGCATAGATTTACGGCTCCCCTGAATAAGAATATTGAATAGTGATTAGCAACATCTAACCATCCATATTCTTTTAAGTTTCTTGAGACAAGTAAATCCGATATTTTATTACTAGCCTCAAACTTACTAATTAAAACATAGCTAGTAAGTTTGAGGAAGTTGTGAGCTTGGGATCGATCGAATAAGAGAGCCTGCCAATAACTAAAAACTTATCGCTTAGAGCTTTTAGTCAGGCATTTGACTATTTAAACCTGTTGATGATTGGGAAGTACCATTTCTAAAATGTTTACTGGGTAATAGTTTTGAGTTAGATTGCTCGGTAGAAGAGCTTAATTCTAGCCCCAATCCTAGTAAAACTAATTGGTTAAAAGATTGAGTTATTGCCATAGACTGTTGAGAAATTCGCTCGGTAATTTCTGCTAATTCTTGAACTGAATCTCTTGCAAAGGTTGAACTTTGTATTTTATTTTCTAAAGCTCCAGAAATAGTTTCGATGAGGTTACTGAGTTGATGATTGAGAGTAACAACTTGGTCTAGCTTTTGACTAACCAGTTGAAATTCTCCAACTCCATCGACTAAATTTTGTGTTTCTGAGTCGAGAACAGTTTTTTTCTTAACAACTGCTGTTTTGATATTGGCAAATAAGGGTTCAATTTTGGCTGTCGCCTCAAATAGCTCTTGCATTAAAGAGAAAATTGTCTCAGACAAGTCAATCAGAGAATTTTGACTGTCTTCTTCAATCTGACTGCGATTTACGGCTCTAGTTATACCCATAGATTGTTGAGCGATTTGCTTGCTCACATGTTTGATCTTCTCAATTGTCTCGGCAAAATCTTGGCAAGAATTACTCAGATTGTCAAATCCTCCTGCCAGATTGAGAACTGTATTGTGAATATTGGAGATGCTATTGACAGCACGTTGTAAAATTTCTTGAGTACCTTGAGTAGATTGCTGGAGTTGTTCGAGTAGTTGAGCATTGTTGAGAGCTAAACCTACTTGCGTAGCAATTTGAGTTACCCAACGGATTTCAGGTTTCTGCCAATCACGAGTATCAGAACATTGATGAGCTACTAGTAAGCCATATAGTTTTCCTTCATTAGTAATGGGTGTTACCAGATTTGCTTTGACTTGTAATCGTTCTAATTGCTCTATGTAACACTTACTCATTCCTGCTTCGTAAATGTTACTCCAGGCGCGAACTCTACCTTTGCTATACTGGCTGAGATACTTGGATTCAAAGCAAGGGTCTTTAATGACTCTACCTTCTGCTCTTATCCATTCACCTACTACAGATTCTGCCACAATCATGCCGTAGTTATCTTGGTTGATATTGTAGATGACGACACGATCGCAATTTAAAATTCTTCTTACTTCTCTCACACTTGTTCTGAGAATATCCTCAGTTTTGAGAGATTGACGAATTTGTTGAACCGAATCGGTAAAATGCTCTGTCCACCTATTTTCCTCTTCTACTTGCTGCCTTAACCTTTTGGCATCGGCTAAGAGTTGGGCATTGTCGAGAGCAAAGCCCATTTGAGTAGCAATTTGAGTTACCCAAAAGATTTCTAATTGATCCCATTGACGGGTATGAGAACATTGATGAGCTACTAATAAACCAAATAGTTCTCCTTCTTTAAGAATTGGTGTTACTAGATTTGCCTTGACTTGTAATTTCTCTAGTTGTTCCACATAACACATACTCATTCCTGATTCGTAAATGTTACTCCAGGCACGAACTCTACCGTTACGATACTGTTCGAGATATCTAGCTTCAAAACAAGGATCTTCAAGGATTGTACCCTCTGACTTTGTCCACCCACTTAGCACAGATTCCGCAACAATCACGCCATATTTATCTTCGTTCAAGCTATAGACTAAAACTCGATCGCAATTTAAAATTCTGCGTACTTCTTTAACACTAGTTTTGAGAATATCCTCAGTTTTGAGGGATTGACGAATTTGTTGAATCGCATCGGTAAAATCCTTTGTCCACATACTTGCCTCTTCAGTTATCTTGTCCTTGACTCCGTCAAACGCTTGATTTGTATCTTCAATTACGGTTTCTTGCTTTGGAGGTTGAAGATTTTTCTGGACGTTGCTGTGGTTTTTTTGATTATTTGCTGCTTGTTGTCTGGAATTAAAATCTTGCGACATACTTGCCTCTTCAGTTATCTTATCCTTAGCTTTATCAAACGATTGACTGGTATTTGTGATTACGGTTTTTTGCTTTTGAGATTGAAGATTTTTCTGAGTTTTGTCGTTAATTTTTTTATTTTCTGCTGCCTGTTGTTGGGAATTAAGATATTGGGATTTCTTAGCCTGAAAAATATTGGAAATTACCCTGCTTGCCGTTTTTGCTCCTTCCCGCAAGAAACTAACTGTTTCGGGATGCCAAGTTTGTCGAGTAGAACATTGATAAGCAACTAACAAGCATAATACTTTATTGTTGACAGAGATTGGTGCGACTCCTAGGCTTTTAACCCTAAGCTTTTCCAGGTCTTCTAATTCACTTTTACTCTTATCTGTTTGGGAAATATCGTCTATAGTTAAAGGCAGATTGTAGGAGTACAATTTTGACTGCTCCCCTTCTAAAAAAGGGTCTTTAATTGTTTTTCCTACAATAGAAGGATATTTAGGATCCGCAGATTCTGCCAATACTAATCCTTGAGATGATTTACTGGCGCTGTAAATAATTACTCGATCGCACTTAAGAATTTTTCTAGTTGTTTCAACAGTAACTTTTAAAATTTCTTTGACTTTTAAAATTTCTTTGAGATTTTGATCTTTGCTTAGTTTTAAATCTAGAGCTTTAGTCATCAGCAGATAGCTTCTAAAATATTTAATGATTTTTTCCCGAAAATTCAACTATTTTTGCAACTAAAGACTAAAAATTAAATTAATAGACTTAGCTTGAAAATAATTGAAAAGTCACCCTTGCTCTTCCTTAAAAACACACACTGCATACCTTCCAGTCAAAAGCCAAAAGCCTCTCCTTTTTCTGAAGAAAGAGGATTGTCATTTTTAAAAGATAAAAGTTCAAAGTATCGTAATACGCTGGATTATTAATTTTTGATTGTGTGAAGACAAATAAGCCTTTGACCTCTGATCTGAAGTCGTTCTTATGTAGCAGGTTTAAACGTAAACGGTAGTTATTAATAAGCTGTTTTGCCTAATTTTGTCTATCAGAGTCTCAAAATGTTCTCCGTGCAATTACTTAATATACCTAAATCTTATCTTAATATAAATTAAATATAAATACCCAAAATAAATTTAAATTTAGGCTATTTATCTTAATTACCATGCGTGCCATGATTTTAGAGAGGGCAGGTCAGCCACTACAAGAAAGTCAGCTACCGATGCCCAAACCACAATCAGAACAAGTATTACTAAAAGTTCATGTTTGTGGAGTCTGTCGAACTGATTTACACATTGTTGATGGGGAACTAGCTAAACCAAAACTGCCTTTAGTATTAGGTCATCAAATTGTTGGGACAGTAGTGGAAACGGGAAGTCAAGCCAACAAATTCCCTTTAGGTACTCGCGTTGGTGTACCTTGGCTGGGTCATACTTGCAATTGTTGCCGTTATTGTTTGGCTGGTAAAGAAAATTTATGCGATCGCGCCTTATTTACAGGATACAATCTCAATGGCGGTTATGCTGAATATACTGTAGCTGATGAAAGTTTTTGTTTCCCAATTCCCGAAGGCTTTCCTGACTTACAAGCTGCACCTCTACTTTGTGCCGGATTGATTGGCTATCGTTCCTATCGTATGACAGAAGATGCCGAAAAAATTGGTTTTTATGGCTTTGGTGCTGCTGCACACATTTTAATTCAGGTGGCAAAATACCAAGGTAAACAAGTATATGCCTTTACCCGTTCGGGAGATACTCAAGGACAAGAGTTTGCCTGTAGTCTTGGTGCAGTTTGGGCTGGAGGTTCAGACGAATTCCCCCCAGAAAAGTTAGACGCAGCCATTATCTTTGCCCCTGTTGGTAAATTAGTTCCCGCAGCTTTAAAGGCTGTTGCTAAAGGTGGCATAGTAGTTTGTGCTGGTATTCATATGAGTGATATTCCTAGTTTTCCCTATCAGATTTTATGGGAGGAACGAGTATTACGTTCTGTTGCCAATCTAACTCGTAGAGATGGGGAAGAATTTTTGACTTTAGCTCCACAAATTCCCATTCAGACAGAAGTTACTTCTTTTCCCTTATCTGAAGCCAATGAGGCATTAGATGCTTTACGAACCGGCAAAATTAACGGTGCAGCAGTACTCGCGATCGCTAGTTAGGGCTTGCTGAAAAAGTTATAATTCTCGGTGGCGATAGGTGTTAGGTATTAGGTAGAAATTTAAAGCAATGGTTCTGGGCTTCTAGAGGTTATAACCT
>JASJDI010000217.1 GCA_030065155.1 Xenococcaceae cyanobacterium MO_188.B29 | reverse complement strand
AACCGCGTCCATATAGAGAACTGGAGTTTTTTAAAGAAGCAATTTTTATTTCCTACTCCCGACTCCCGACTCCCGACTCCCTAAAAAAGTTATCTAAAAAACTACTGGTTTCAAACTAGACGCGGTTTAATTATCTTCTTGAAGAAGATATGGTCAGATTAACTCCAGCGAGAAAATTTTAATCTTACACCTAAATTACCAATCAGCTTTTAATCTTATGAACAAAATTCAAGCCTGTATCAGTCTGATCGATAAAGCTCTAGAAGCTTACTTGGTTCCAGAAGAAGAGCCGACCGAAATAGTCTTAAAACCTTTTCAGGATTTTCCCACTGACGGCTCTTTGTCTGAACGAGAACACATTCGTTATCTTCTGCGAGAGATGGCTGCCATCAAGAAAATTCTGGAGAGTTAATTATCATCTGTAATAGCTATCAGATGCCATGTTTTATATGGGTTTTACCCAATTTCGACATGAACGAACCGCACGCGACCCATTAATACGCTCAAACGCATTTTACAACGACTGCAAGCCTTGCTATATAAAGATTGGGCATCAAGATTGTCAACCTATGCCCTATAGGTCATCTCGCTCGCTCTCACCCTTTAGGCTAAACTATACGGGGATTCCCACTCGCACTCTAAAAATGAGAATATAGAAATCCCATTAGCTGAGATGAGGGTGTTAGAGCGGAAATGTTTTTTTACGTAAATAAGGACAAAATTTGAGCGATCGCAAAGGTTAAGATCGAGATAAGGTCTTAATTTAACAAAGAAGTGGCAGTAAGCAGTGTTTTCACCGCAGAGTCTCTTCCTCCAAAGGCATAAAGAGCATAAAGGAAATTTCACTGAAATTTATTTTACAGACAAAGAAAAAGAAACAATGGTTCAAACTCCAATTTCCCCAGACAAAAAACTATCAAAGCTGGAAAAAATAAAAGAAAATAGTAATTTTTTACGCGAACCTCTAGCTACAGAACTACAACAGGATACTACTCACTTCACCGAAGATGCCATTCAGATTCTTAAGTTTCATGGTTCTTACCAACAAGACAACCGTGATAATCGGGTTAAGGGACAAGAAAAAGACTATCAGATGATGCTTCGTACCCGCAATCCAGGAGGCTTTATTCCCCCAGAACTTTATATGACTTTGGATCGTTTATCCGAAGAATATGGCAACCACACTCTTAGAGTGACTACTCGCCAAGGATTTCAAATCCACGGTATTCTCAAAAAGAATCTTAAAGCTACTATTGCTGCTATGGTTCGCAGTATGGGTTCTACTTTGGGGGCTTGCGGAGACTTAAACCGTAATGTCATGGCACCTCCAGCACCCTATAAAAACAAGCCAGAGTATCAATATGCCTGGGAATATGCTAATAAAGTAGCGGACTTACTTACCCCGCAAACAGGAGCTTACTACGAAATTTGGCTTGATGGAGAAAAAGTTATTAGCGCAGAAGAAGCCCCAGAAGTAAAAGCAGCACGTCAGCGCAATGGAACAGGTACTATCTTTCACGATAGCGAAGAACCAATTTACGGCGATCGCTATATGCCTCGTAAGTTCAAATGTTCTGTAACTGTCCCTGAGGATAATTCGATCGATGTCTATACCCACGATGTTAGTTTAGTGGTTATTGTCAATGAACAGAACGAATTAGAAGGATTTAATGTTCTTGCTGGGGGTGGTTTAGGAAGAACTCATAATAAAGAAGAAACCTTTGCCCGTATGTCCGATCCCATTGGCTATATAGACAAAGAAGATGTGTATGAACTTCTTAAAGCCATTGTAGCTACCCAGAGAGATTATGGCGATCGAGTTAACCGCCGTCATGCCAGAATGAAGTATTTAATTAATGATTGGGGAGTAGCCAAATTTAAAGCCAAAGTAGAAGAATATTTGGGTAAAGAGATCGCACCATTTAGAGAACTACCAGAATGGAAATATAAAGATTTTCTTGGTTGGCACGAACAAGGAGACGGGAAGCTTTTCTTTGGTATTTCGGTGGAAAATGGCAGAGTTAAAGACGAGGGTGCTTTCCAACTGAAAACCGCCTTAAGAGAAATAATTGGACAGTTTAATCTACCAATGCGCTTGAGTGCTAATCACAATATCATTCTTTATGAAATTGAACCATCTCAGAAGGAAGATATTGAAACTATTCTGCACCAGAGAGGAATAGAAACCAATCCCGACGCGATTGAGCCTTTAGTACGCTATTCTATGGCTTGTCCTGCCTTACCTACCTGCGGTTTAGCTATCACCGAGTCAGAGAGAGTCTTACCCAGTATGGTCGATCGTCTTCGCGCCCTACTCAATAAACTAGATCTGGCAGAAGAACATTTTGTTATTCGGATGACTGGTTGTCCTAATGGTTGCGCTCGTCCCTATATGGCAGAAGTAGGCTTTGTGGGTAGTGCGCCTGGTAAATATCAAGTTTGGTTAGGAGGAACACCAGATCAGACTCAACTGGCACAGCCTTATGAACAGAGAATGGCTGCAGATGATCTAGAAGGATTTTTTGAACCTATCTTTGTTTTCTTTAAGCAAAATCGTCAACCAGGAGAAAGCTTTGGCACTTTTTGTGGTCGTGTTGGCTTTGATGCTATTCGTAAGTTTACTTTTGGTTATGTACCAGGAAATAATCCCAAAAAAGGACGTAAAATGCGTAAAAATCAAAAACGAGTCAGTGTACCCGACGAACTATTCCCCCGCCTCAAAGAAGCTTCTCAGCAAGAAAATAGACCTATGAATCAAATTATTGCTGAAGCATTAAACGATTACTTTGCCAAAAAAGAGAAAGGTTAGACATAAAATCTACTAAAACCAGTAGGGGCGAACGGTTGTTCGCCCCTACTGGTTTTTACTCCCAAAAAATCAAAATAGGTATTTTTCTCTATCATTTTCCTTGAGTAAACTTATGTATCATTTTCTATTAATTAAAATAGGAAGTGATAAATTAGTAATAGAAGCTTTAAAGGCTTCTCTGACTGAAGTTACAGCAATTGCCCACATTCAATTTAAGGAGGACAAAAAAGCTGTTTCATATAGTCTCTGTCTCACTAAAGAAAAAAAATAACACTCATCTAAAAAGCTAATATTTTCTCAAATGTGAAAAGGGAGAATAATAACTAGATATATAATCTTGGTTATGCTCTAAATTGCAATTTTGAAACAGAGAAAATCTCTTAGTTAATATGGCTTGAGTGTTATTTTTTTATAAGTTTCAATAATTATCCATTGATAAGAACTAAAATTAGCGACAAAATATCAACAAGCTGCCGACATCGATTTTAAGGCTGGGCGAGGTTCGTGGTTAGGTGGATAAAAATCTAATTCTGCCTCCATAAGATGATGAGGTCGATCGCAAATAGTAATCTCCTGCAAAGATTGCCAATGGAGGCGTTGAAAGAAGCGCACATTAGGTAATTGAACTGTGGCTAAAAAGCGATCGCAGCCCCAAGTATTAGCAGTAGTCACAGCTTTGTTGATTAACCCTTTGCCAATGCGTCCTACTCGACGATAATCTTGATGGACTCCTAATCTGCCACCATACCAAAGCCCTGGTTCAGTTTCATAAATTCTAACAACGCCAACGACTTCTTGGTTATTATTGATAGCGATAATCGGATAAGAAATCGAGTCATATTCATCGCGATCGCTTATTTCAAAAATACCTTGTTCTTGGCAAAATATATCTTGTCTTAGTTGATAATAAGCTTCTTGTTCTGTCAGGGATAAAGCTAATTTAAATTGGTATCTAGTCATTTCATTGAACATTGAACATTTATCATTTATCCTAAAGCTGTCAGCTATTAGCCCTTCGGGTGAGGGCGCGTTCCTGAGCCAGTCCGTTGGCGGTGAAGTAGTGCGTTGGTGAAGCATTGCGGTCTTGGGGGTCTCCCCCATGAGCAAATGCTGAAAGGGTTTCCAAGGGGCTGTGGGCGGAACCTGCGTCCGCCCTTTATAAGCCCCGTCGACTTGAAGGAACTGCTGAACCCTTTAGGGGGTCGCCCTCACTTTTAGCTATTAGTTTTGGTTGTTGGTTAGCGGATAAATTACAACTAATCACTAATAGCTTGGTATTATTCAAAGGCGGATAATGCTGAACAAGCTCCACATTTAGCGCAACCTGCTTTAATTTCAGAGGAAGACATCCCTGTATTTTTTAACATTGCACCTAACTGTTTATAGATGACATACATAAACTTACTGCTGGGGGGTTTGTGGTTAGCTAGAGGTGTACCTGTAATGGGAACAAAGGGAACAACAAAGGGATAAACACCAATTTTAATCAAGCGATCGCAAGTATCAGTAATAGTTTTTAGACTATCTCCCAAACCAGCCAAAATATAAGTGCTAACTTGTCCCCAACCAAATACTTTAACCGCAGTTTCAAAGGCTTGGAAGTAATATTCTCTAGATACTTTCGCTTTTCCTGGCATAATGCGATCGCGTACTTCTGGTTCGATAACTTCTAGGTGCATTCCTAAACTATCCACCCCCGCAGCTTTCATCTTCTCAAACCAGATAAAATCATTAGGGGGTTCGCACTGTGCCTGAATAGGTAAGTTCACCCTGGCTTTTACCGCCTTAGCACATTGAGTTAGATAAGCTGCACCCCTGTCAGTAGTGTTAGGTGTTCCTGTAGTCATTACTAAATGTTCTACACCATCTAGTTTGACTGCTGCTTCAGCAACTTCAGCTAATTGTTCAGGAGTTTTTTGGGCAATAGTTTTTCCTGCTGCTAAAGATTGTTCGATCGCGCAAAATTGACAGGCAGTACTACGATTACCATAGCGAATGCAGGTTTGCAAAACGGTTGTAGCTAAAACATTGTTACTGTGCAGAAGGGCAATATGATTGTAAGGAATTCCGTCGGCAGTTTTAAGCTTGTAAAATTGAGGCTGTTGAGGAAATTCAATAGTTGCGATTCCTTTCCCATCTCGTTCTAAAACAAATGATTTACCATAATTTACTGACTGTTTGTGAAATGGGACTATGGTAAAACGAGATTTAGCAGCAACGTTAGTGTAAACAGGGATCATTACTGTGGTTCCATCTATAGTAACAGCCTTATGATCCGAAGGGCCTGCACCACCTTTTCTTGCTGATGCGCCCACATTATAATCGACTAATTTTAATCCTTGGGACTGCAATTCAGTAATTAATTTGAGTTTTTCATTATTAGTCATTGGTTCTCAGTCACTATTTTCTGATAAACTTTCTCGAACGTAACAATAAATAGAAAGCTTTCTTTCAAATAAATAAAACTTTCTATTTGTTTGATTTATACAAATACATTGCCAAGACGACTGACTTCTAGAACAAGTGAAATTTTAGAAAGTTAGTCTTTGACAATTGCCGTTGGTTCTTGATTTGTCAAATTACCATTGATAAAATCATAGTCCTCCTGAACATGGGAAAAATCGGCTGTAGTTTTCTGCCACACAGTGCGTCGATCGGTCTTTATTTGTAATTGTAATAAATCGGGACGAGAATAATGTCCTACTGAGTCCATCATCCGTTTGCGCTTGGTAATCAGAGAGAAATCGAGATCGGCGATCGCCATTCCTTCTCCTTTCGTTATCGGTTCACAGAGAGGGACACCTTCAGGGGAAATAATTGTTGTGTAGCAACCTCCAGTTAAAACTCTTTGTAACTTTTCATCAGGGCATATTTCGACAATTTGTTCGGGGGTTAACCAACCAGTAGAGTTAACTACAAAGCAACCAGATTCTAAAGCGTGATGGCGGACTGTTACCTCTGTTTGCTCGGCAAAGATTTGTCCAACCATTGAACCAGGGAATTGGGCGCAATGAATTTGTTCTTTTTGTGCCATCAAGCTAAATCTGGCTAGAGGATTATAGTGTTCCCAACAGGCTAAAGCACCTAGTTTACCTATAGCCGTGTCTACGACTTGTAATCCCGAACCATCTCCTTGTCCCCACACCATCCGTTCGTGATAGGTAGGCGTGATCTTGCGTCGCTTGAGCAATAAACTACCATCAGCATCAAAGATTAATTGAGTATTGTACAGGGAACCGCCATCTCTTTCGTTTACTCCCAAGACAACTACCATGCTATTGGCTTTAGCTGCTTTACTTACCGCCTCAGTAACAGGACTAGGAACTTCTACCGCCTCTTCATATAAGCGCATATGCTCCTTCCCCATCAACACTGGTGGCTGAATAAAAGAGAAATAGGGATAGTAAGGAATAAAAGTTTCAGGAAAAACAATCAGTTCAACCCCTTGCTTGGCTGCATCTGCGATCGCCTGTAAGACCTTTTCCGTCGTTCCTTCACGGCTGTATAAGACGGGAGACATCTGTACGGCTGCTGCTTTAATAGTCCGTGAATAGTCCATTTTGTAGTCCTTAGTTGTTAGTCATTTGTCCTTGATATATTTCACTCATGACCCTTGTGAACAGGGGTTTCAAGCCCTGCCATGCGCGGGCATTCCTTTAGTTTTTAGTAGTTAGTAGTTAGTTTTTAGTTTTATTTATCGATCAGACCTCAGACCCTACGGGTTCGCCCTTACGGGTGAGTCATTTGCTCTATGAGGGAAACCCTCGCCCTCGACAGTTCCTTTAAGTCGGTGAAACCGCCCAACGGACTGTCTCGCAAGACCGCAATGACTCACCACTTGCTTCACTTAGGCAAAGCCCCCTTCGGGTTCAGCACTTTGCTTAAGCGGGGAAACCCCGCCACCGCAAGTGCTTCACAAGATCGCAGTGGCTCACCGATTAACCAAGAACTAAGAACTAATAACTAAGAACTAATAACTAGAATCTCCGCCCCGCGTCGGCGAAGAGATTCAAAAATGACCAATAACAAATAACGATGTTTATAGTGTCCAAGTATCTAAAATAAACGCACCTTCTTTACGATGCAACAGAATGATATCTAATACATCTAAAGGATTAATAGGGGTAATACCAGGAATTAGAGAAGGTTCGCCATGTCCATATAATGCTTGCAAAGCAAAACGACAAGCATAGATTTTACCTCCTTCTTCCATAATTTTAACTAATTGATTATTCATCGCCTGATGACCAGGAAAAGCTTCATCACCAATTTTAGGGAAACCTCTTTGTATCCCCAATGTTACTCCAGGACCATAAAGCAAGATAGAAGTCTCAAAGCCTTTGCGAATTAAGCGTGTAGCCTGTAGTAAATTCACTAAGCCGATCGATCCTTCAAATGCTACGGTATGAAAAGTAACTAAAGCTTTCTCTCCTGGTTCAGCTTGAACATCGGGAAAGACTTTCTCTTCGTAATCAACAAAATAATCACCAGCTTTGTGTGCAGGGGTAGTAACTTCAGGCATGGTTTAAATTCCTCCAGTAATTTTAATAACAATTTGTGTAGTAGGGGCAAGGTAATGCCTTGCCCCTACGAACCGATCGCAGCTTCATTGACAGCTAACAAGGTACCAGGATAAGCATATTTCATTTTGGCAACGATATAGTCAGATAAATATTTGGCATCTCTAGCTATTCCCGAAAATCTTCCCGAACCCCAAGTATATAACCAAGGAAGTCCTAAGAAGTACAACCCTTTGACACTAGTAACACCGCGATCGTGACTGGGATAACCTTTGCCATCAAATACAGGAACTTCAATCCAGCTAAAATCCGTTTGATAGCCAACACACCAAATTACCGAACTAATATTAGCTTTTCTGTAGTTAAGTTCTAAAACTTCTGTTTCTGGTTGCCATATTGGTTGATAAGATACTTCGGTGGGCGCAGGTATCTGGTTCTTATTGATGTAACCATCGATGGTTTTTTTGATACTTTCTGCCACCTCATCAGCGCGATCGAGATTTTGGCTTAAATTGGGCTTAAATTCGAGGTTTTCTGCTTTAATATCTCTTAAAGACCCATATAGTTTCATCCCTTCTAAGGCAAATGTCCTCAGATCGATTTCATGACCACCATTACGACCAGTAACATAGTGGTTAGTTTTAGTTCTGACATTCTCTTTGTCGGGATGTTCATCGATAGTAAGATCGTAGTAACCCATAAGGTTTAACCAATCTACTACATCTTTACCTCGATATCTGCGTGGCGATCGCGGTGCGCGACCAACGCAGAGATGAACTTTTTTACCTACTAAATGTAAGTCTTCGGCAATCTGGCATCCTGACTGACCACTACCTACTACTAGTATTTCACCCTCTGGCAAAGACTGGGGATTTTTGTATTCTGAAGAATGGATTTGCACTATATCTTCAGGGAATCTTTCCGCTATTCTCGGTATCTTAGGAAGATGATAGCCACCAGCAGCGATAACAACTTGCTCTGCTGTATAATTGCCAAGGGATGTAGTTAGCTCAAACACTCCTTTCGATTGATTTTTTTTGACTCGTAATACGGCAACCCCTTCTTTAATTGGGGGATTGAAAGACTTAGCATAGTCTTTGATATAAGATACGATCTCATCTTTTTTCATGAAACCGTTAGAATCTTCCCCTGGATAATGATAACCAGGAAGGGTACACTGCCAGTTAGGTGTCACTAAACAAAAACTATCCCAGCGTTTTTCTTGCCAAGAATAACCAATCTGATTTTTCTCCAAGACAAGGTGGTCTATACCTTTAGCCTTTAAACAATAGCTAATCGAAAGACCAGCTTGTCCACCTCCTACCACTATTACGGAATAATGCTTTCTCATTTATTAATTTCCCAATCGCAACTACCAAGGTTGAAATACTGTCGATGTCTATTTTGGGCTGTATTATTAATTAGACAGATTAAGAGCTATTTTTAGTTCAACCCGTATATTTAGCTACAAAATTTTTAATTCTGGTTATACTTACAGGGGTTAAATAGTTTTTGAGATCAGTTGGCAGATACAATTTATTGTTTCACCTGTCAAAAAAGACAGGTTGCTTCATTAGTGACAATTATTTAAGTGGATTTTCTCCTCTCGGCTCATAGTTTCTAATTTATCAATAATAGCGATCGCATTAAATTTACCTGCTAGCAATTTTTCTTGATTAATAGAAGTAAAATCACCTAAAAAAAATAATTATGTCTAACGGCAGAAGAATTTAGAAAATGTAGCTATTTAATATATCCTTAAACAAGAACTAAGTTATGAGTATCTAACTATTTCCCCCTTACCCTATGTCCTTAAATCTCTATTTCTCTCGATCAACAAGAATGAAACAGCCCTGTAAGGAATGTTAGAAAGTTTGATTAATTATGAAACGCCCTAGTAATCACGTTATAGGATTTATTGTAGCGATCGCATCTACTTTTGTATTTTGGATAGGATGGTTACTTATTCATACAATGATTCAATCTCCTGAAGTAGAAAGAGAAGAAGATTATCAATCTCAGCTAATCGAACAGAAGTAATTTAGATGATGATTTCAATAGCTCGTTCCAAAAACTCATCACGTTTTTTGGCAATTCCTTTAATTGTTCGCTCTACTGGAACAGTGGGCAAAATACCTACACCGTGATGTCGAGAACCATCATGTTTGAGTACCTTCATTCCCGTCCACCAAATTAGATAACCACCTGGAAGAATTAGCTCGTTAACGTTGCCATTTGTACCTGCTGTGGGTTGTCCGACGATTTCGGCAAGATGGTAATGTTCGATGATACCGAGATAGGTTTCTGCATAGCTAATAGCACTACAATTAGTCATGAAAACTACTTTAGCCTTAAGTTTGGGTTTTTTGGGTTCAACACTCCAGTTAGAAAAATCAAAATCAAGCTGTTGGCGATCGGGATACTTTACCTGGGGAATGTACCATCTGGCAGAGGTAACGGGTTCATCAATTAAATGCCCAATAAGATTTTTAGAAACTCTAGGGTAGCCACGCAGATCGATAATAATTCCTGTTGCCGATTCTAACAATGGTAATGCTTGCTGGAAGTCCAAATCGTTGATTTGATCGAAATCTATATAGACGATTCCCGATCGCAGTTGATGAATTTTTGCTGGACGAGGCTCTTTTCGATCCCAACTTTGTAATGTTCTCGATAACTCTACAATGCGAGACTCTTCAGATGGCGACTGGACTTCTAATATAACGTTAGAGTCTTTAGCACCATTGCTTAACTCTTTAAGTGCATTTTTTATTTGGTCTTTTTTTTGCTGATTTAGAAACCATTCAGCACCCTGCTGAGAAAGTAATTGTATTTTCTCAGCGATCGCTTCTTCTACAGGCTTTCCATTGATGGATAAGACAATATCGTCTGGCTGAATTTTTTCTGCTGCTTCTGTGGTTACATAGGTTATAACTAATTGTTCATCTCGCCATTGCCAAAATAATGGCAGTGAAAAGCCAGATTCAAGGGAATTAAGGATGTGACGACGAGCAACAACTGTTTTTAGTTCTCCCTTAATAGATCTTACTTCTAGCTCTACAGAAGTAGCTTCTTCTCCTCTAAGCATCCTTCCCAAAGCCATAAAACGCTTCCATTGGGAAGTCGCGCTAGAGATGAATTGTTCGCGATCGCTGATTACTTCTACTGCTGGCACTCCATCTATTTTTAAAATCACATCCCCAGGATGTAGATCGATTTCACTTTCTGATAGAACATAGGTAATGACTAGACTGTCTTCAACCCAATCCCAGGTAAAAGGGAAGATAAAGCGATCTCCAATATTTTGATGCAGCAAATTAACAATACCATGACCATCTTCTAATTTAGCAACCAAGCGTTGCAGAGTCTTATTGAAAGCAGCAGTATCGATATCTGTCGCAGCAGATTTTAAGGCAGTTTTCAGTTCTTCTAACCAATCTACGGCTACTACGTCAAAGTAAGGATAAAAATGTTGCCAAACGTTCCAGGCAAGAATAATTATTGCTAAACGGGTGGCTCTATCATTTACAGAATAATTTGTGGGATTTGTAGCTTCTGTTTTGGGAATATGAGGAAGTGTTTTACCATTCTCGGCAAACAAGGCTAAAGGAATTAGACAAGAAACTCCACCGCCTAAATCCGCTTTGAAAGGCTGATATTTTGAAATAAGTTCATCAGTAATTTGATTTTGAGAGCCATCCCAATAAACTCGCTTACTATAATAAGGACTATAATCTTCTTCCATGTCTCCTTTCACACCATAATGCTCCCAAGTAACTAATTGTAAAGAGTCTTGAGTGTCTGGTTTCTGTAATCTTGGGGATACAGTTGACGATTCTTCAGTCGCAAAAATTTGCACTGTAGGCGCAATGGGAGTAAAAATTGCCTGTAGTTTCTGAATTAATATCTCTGGTTCTTTAGCTGTTTCTACAGAGCGAACACCTGTAATTGCTAATTCATGCCAATTTGTTTCTGCTGCTCGATCGCTGGGATGAAAATAACGTACATAACCTAATAGACGAGCAAATACTACCAGATTATCAAGTTTTTGGCGATTTAGATCAATCCTCATATCAAACCATTCCTCGTCGATATCCCTGCTTCAAACTTTTATCGAGTTCTTTGGTAAAAAATAATTCAAAAACTTATTTTTCTTTACAATACGATCAGTGCTGGCTTCCATCTAAGTATAAATCACTAAAAATGATCATTTTAGTTCTCAATGCTGGTTCTAGTAGTCAAAAAAGTTGTCTTTACAGTTTGGGCGACTCTTTACCCGATACTCCCTTAGAACCTTTGTGGGAGGCTCATCTTGATTGGACAGTGGCTCAAGATGGGGGAATTCTGACTGTTAAAAGTAACAAGATCAAACAAAAAATCGAGGGACAAGAACGTAGTATCGCTTTAAAAGTTCTTTTAGATACTATAGTTACGGGAGAAACTAAAGTTTTAGACAGTCTCAATGATATTGATGTTGTTGGTCATCGGGTAGTCCATGGAGGGGCAAAATATAATCAAGCTACGCTAATTAACCCTGAAGTAAAACAAGCGATCGCCGATTTAATTCCTCTTGCTCCTAATCATAACCCCGCGCACCTAGAAGGAATTAATACCATCTCCGAAATATTACCCCAAGTTCCTCAAGTAGCGGTTTTTGATACTGCTTTTCATAGCACAATTCCCCAACCTGCGAAAGTTTATCCTCTACCCTATGAATATTATCAAAAAGGGATTCGTCGTTATGGATTTCATGGTATAAGTCATGGCTATTGTGCCAAACGTACCGCCCAAATTTTAAACGAACCCCTTGAATCTCTAAAAATTATCACTTGTCACTTAGGGAATGGTTGTTCTTTAGCTGCTATTAAAGAGGGAATTTGTATTGATACTACTATGGGATTTTCTCCCTTAGAAGGATTAATGATGGGAACTCGTTGCGGTTCGATCGATCCCCAAATTCTCATTTATATGATGCAAGAATATGGATTA
>JASJDI010000216.1 GCA_030065155.1 Xenococcaceae cyanobacterium MO_188.B29 | reverse complement strand
CAAGAAATTAATTTCTTGGCTAAAATATCAAGTCCGTTTAAACGGACTTAAGGTATAAGACAGAGAATTTATTCTCTGGCTGGTGAGAATGAAATAGCCCTGTCTACTAACACTTTACGGGGTGGCGATACTGTTGCAGGACTTTCTGGAGTGCTTAGTTTCGGTTTTGGTAACTATAGGATTCAAACTAATGAAGGAGTAGACTTCCAACCCACAAATCCTCGTCTTACTAACCCAGAAGACGTAGGTGGAGATCTCAAAGTTGCTAGTTTTAATGTTTTAAACTTCTTTACTACTCTTGATGTAGAAGGAAATCCAGGTAGTGGTCCTAATAACCTAGAACCTCGTGGCGCAGATAATCAAGCAGAATTCGATCGCCAGCTTGATAAACTAGTAACTACCCTAGCTGCTATAGATGCAGATATTGTTGGTCTGATTGAGTTAGAGAATGAATTCACAGACACTAACGGTGATGAACAATTTGCGATCGATAGTTTAGTCAATGCCTTAAATGCTAGAGTAGGAGCAGATACTTATGCCTATGTAGATCCAGGCCAATCCTTTGTCGATACAGGGGATGCTATTTCTGTCGGTGCAATTTACAAAACTGATTCCGTGCAAATTGCTCCAGGTACAACCGTTGCAATCTTAACTGATCGGGATCTTCCTAGTTTGGGAATAAATAATAGCGTACCTGTCTTTGATGGTTCAAGTACTAACCGCGCACCTTTAGCTGTAACTTTTGCAGAAATTACCACAGGGGAAAGACTTACCGTATCAGTTAATCACTTCAAATCTAAAGGTGGTACTGGCACAGGAAATAATGCCGATATTGGCGATGGTCAGGGTAACTTTAATGGTACTAGAGTAAGAGGCGCAGAAGCAGTCAATGCTTGGCTAAATACCGATCCTACTGGCAGTGGTGATAGCGATTTTCTGATTATCGGCGATCTTAATGCTTATGCCCAAGAAGACCCCATTACTATTTTAAAAAATGCAGGTTATACAGATTTAGCCGAGGAATTTATAGGAGAAAATTCTTACTCTTTTGTTTTTGATGGACAAATTGGTACTCTCGACTACGGTTTAGCTAACGAATCTCTTACCTCTCAGATTACAGGCGCAACAGAATGGCATATCAATGCCGATGAACCTGATGCCCTTGACTATAACCTAGACTTTGGACGTAATCCTAATCTCTTTGATGGTACTACTCCCTTCCGTACCTCCGATCATGACCCATTATTAATTGGTATAAACTTATCCTCTTCTGTTAACTAAATTTCTAGTGTATTAACTCTAGGGGCAAATCAACTTTTGCCCTTATCAAAGTTATTATCTATTGCAAACATTATTGAATTTAGCGCGATCAAACTATGCCCGTCACTGTACGATCGATATACTGAATACTAGTAAAGGCAATCATACTATAGGTTAATTAGATAATTATGCTCAAATTATATGGAGGGGTTCGGAGTCGAGCCTCGATCGTACAATGGTACTTAGAAGAGCTTAATGTTCCCTACGAATTTGTCTTGCTAGATATGGCAGCAGGAGAGCATCGGCAACCAGAATTTTTAGCTATCAATCCGATGGGCAAAGTCCCTGCTATTGTTGATGGAGAGGTGAAACTTTGGGAATCTGGCGCAATTATTCTTTATTTAGCCGAAAAATACGGCAATTTACCCAAATCTCTTGTGGAAAGGAGCATTATAAGTCAATGGATTTTGTTCGCTAATTCAACTCTAGCCACAGGGTTATTTGTCGAGGCTAGCCGAGATAAAGAAACCTTACAACTTTTAACTCCTTTAAATGAACTGCTGGCGAACCAGCCTTATATATTGGGAGATGACTTTAGCGTAGCAGATATTGCTTTAGGCTCTATTTTGGCTTACGTACCAATGATGTTGCCTATAGATTTGAATCCTTATCCTGCCGTACTAGACTATATTAAACGTATCAATGATCGATCGGCTTTTCAGAAAACTATTGGTAAAAGGTAAGTAATTGTGCGGTGAGCGCACCGCCAACGAACTGCTTCACCGCAACGGTTTTTCGCGCTTCGTGTCGCGAATCAACCCTACTACGCGATTCTATTTGTAGTAAGCATTTAAGTATTTTATCTTACAATATCGGCGATCGCCTAAAGGTAAAAATCAGATAGAAAACTTGACTTTCAGACAATCGCTACAATTGAAATCTCAACCCGTTGCGAAAAATACTTAAGTTGTACTCTTGTCAATCAGCCCTATCAGTTTTAAAGTAAAACGATATTATTACTGGTGTGAAAATTGTCCGTGTTACAAACAAAAAATAGTAACTCTAATCAAATAACCAATAAAGAGTCCTTAGACCTTTCGATCGTAGTACCTGTATATAATGAAGCAGAAAGCCTATCTCCTTTGATTGAAGCGATCGCTAATGCTGTTATAACTACTCATTTAAGTTACGAAATTATTTGTGTTGATGACGGATCTATAGATGGCTCAACCAAAATACTAATGGATTTAGCTCGTCAACGCTCAGACTTAAAAGCTGTTATTTTAAGAAGAAACTACGGGCAAACTCCAGCTATGGCAGCAGGTTTTGAAAACGCTCAAGCTAAAGCAATTATTACTTTAGATGGAGATTTACAAAATGATCCGCAAGATATACCTTTATTACTCGATAAACTCAACGAAGGTTACGATTTAGTAAGTGGTTGGCGCAAACAAAGACAAGATGCAGCTATAACCAGATTACTCCCTTCCAAGATAGCTAACTGGATTATTGGCAAAGTAACAGGAGTCAAACTACACGATTACGGTTGTTCTCTCAAAGCTTATCGTGCTGAATTAGTAGCAGATATGAATTTGTACGGTGAATTACATCGTTTTTTACCAGCCTTAGCTTATATAGAAGGAGCAAGAATTACTGAAATACCAGTACGCCATCATCCTCGTCGTTATGGCACAAGTAAATATGGCTTAGGTAGGACAATTAGAGTAATTATGGACTTACTCACAGTCTTTTTTATGAAGAAGTTTTTAACTAAACCCATGCACGTTTTTGGCTTTTGGGGCTTACTTTCCCTAGTTTCAGGTGTTATCATGGGAATATATCTTACCGTTGTCAAACTAGTGATGGGTCAGAATATAGGCGATCGACCCCTACTAATCTTATCTGTATTATTAATTTTGACAGGAATAGAATTATTTAGCTTTGGACTTCTAGCTGAGTTATTAATGCGTACCTATCACGAGTCTCAAAAAAGACCAATTTACAGGGTTAGAGAGGTTATTGAATAAGCTAGGGAGTAGGGAGTAGGGAGTGGTAAAAAGTTTCTAATAACTAATAACTAATAACTAATAACTAATGACCAATATTAACCTTGAGTTACCAAAGATTGTTATTATCTATAAAAATTAAGTTTAGATAAATTTATACTTACTCCTATGTTTAATTGGTTTCGTCGTAAATTTGACGATAAAGAGAAAGCAGAAAAACAATCAGTAGAAACAACAGAAGTCACGCCACAAGAAGAAACTATCACTGAATCTGAGTCGGCAACAGAAGCAACTCTAGAAGCAGAAGAAGTCAAAGTTGAATCTGAACCAACAAAAACCCAACCAGAAGAGATTAAGACTAAATCTGCGCCAGTAGCAGAAGTTTCCACAGAAGAGGTTAAAGCTGAATCTGCGCCAGCCACAACTCCACAAGATGATTATCTTGCTTGGGCAAAGGCTGCTTATCAAAATATTCAACAACGTAAGGAAGCAGAGGAGGAGAAGAGCAGAGGAGGAGAGGAGGCAGAAGAGATAGAAGAAGTAGAGGCGAATGGTGATTCGCCCACAGAAAATGTTCCTGCTTGGATGCGGAAATCGGCAGGATTAGAAAAACTCAAAGAAACTTCGATCGAAGTACCTACAGAAGAATTAAGGCAAACCACTATTTCTACTAGTGCAATAGATGATTTAGCTTTTGATGAAGACTTTCTTTGGGCTGCGAAAACTTTGGCAGCCCAAGGAAGAAATCCCGATGAGATATCAGAAGAAGAAATTAACTGGTTAAAACAACTACGTCAAGGATTAGGCAAAACTCGTCGTAGTCTAATTAATCAACTTAAAGCCGTTGTCGGACAAGGACCTCTCAATGATGATGCCGTAATGGAAATTGAGGCATTATTACTACAAGCAGATGTAGGTATAGAAGCCACAGAATATATTATTGATACTCTACAAGAAAAGCTAAGAGAAGAAGCCCTACCTCCAGAAGAAGCGATCGCCTATCTCAAAACTATTTTACAAGAAATTTTAGATTCTCCCCTGCGAGGTCAAGATAATCAAGATTTTGTTCCCGCAAAAGACACCCTTAATATTTGGCTCTTAACAGGGGTCAACGGAGCAGGAAAAACCACGACTGTTGGTAAACTAGCTCATATGGCAAAAACATCAGGTTATGAATGCCTCATTGCAGCAGCAGATACTTTTCGGGCAGCAGCTGTAGAACAAGTAAAAGTTTGGGGTGAGCGCAGTAGTACCCCAGTTATTGCTAATCCTGGCAAAAATACAGATCCCGCAGCCGTAGTATTTGATGCCATTGCAGCAGCCCAATCTCGTCAGACAGAATTATTATTGGTAGATACTGCAGGAAGATTACAAAATAAAAAAAATTTGATGGAAGAGTTAGCGAAAATCCGTCGCATTATTGATAAAAAAACCGCTAATGCTCAAGTAGAATCTTTATTGGTTTTAGATGCTACTCTAGGACAAAATGGGCTACGCCAAGCTCAAGTTTTTTCTGAAGCAGCTAAGCTTAGTGGTGTAGTTTTAACCAAATTAGATGGTACTGCCAAAGGAGGAGTTGCTATTGCTGTTGCCAAACAATTGAATTTGCCTATTCGCTTTATTGGTGCAGGAGAAGGAATTGAAGATTTAAGACCTTTTTCTAGCTACGAATTTGTAGAAGCTTTACTTAATTAGTAGTAATTTAAACCAAATGTATATCAATTATTGTAGAAATTATAGGCATTTTATAAATTATGTTGGCAGTTTCACAAAATAGAGTTATGATAAACCAATCTTATTGGTTTAATAGGTCACTTTGTGCAAATTTCGTAACCAGAGTAAACATACAAACTACTTCAAAAGTTAAAGTAATTATTTTTTAAGATAAGCTTAGTTATTATCGGCACGCTTTAGCTTAAGTGACTGATGAATTAACAAATTTAAATTTTACACTTCTGATGCAATGACTATTGCACCCGTACCTCGCCATCAACCCAAAAAAAACAAAACTAGTATCGATTCCAGTAATGGAGACGAAACTCCTATTGTTGCTCTCAAAGAATTGGTTGCTAGCTTACAAAGAGATCAAAACAAAATTCAAGATTTGCTCAGTTCTTTAGGGTTTGCTCTGCGCAGTTTTAGTAATTTAAATCAGTTTCTTGAACTAACCCCTTTAATGGCAGCGAGGGTAACAGACTCTGATGGGGGAGCATTAATTTTGTTTAAAAATAATGGTCAGCTACGTTTAGAGCAAATTCATTGCTACGACAATCAGATTTGCCAAGAAGTTCGTCATGTTTTTGAACGAGCTAATTACCATATCAATAAGCTTCAGGGAATCAGTGCCGAATCTTTGACTGGAGAACGCCAGTCACCGCAGACTCCTCCGTCTTACGGCGGAGTAACCGTGACTCAATCATCCCAAATATTAGCTAATTTACTGGATGAGCAGCTTAGAAAAGAGCTAGATCCACAAGTGCAGATTTTTGGCATTCCCGTCTTAGTCAAAAATATCGAGCAGGGTCGTTTGTATGTTTTTAGTAGCGATCCTGATTATGTGTGGAATCCAACCAGAAGAAAATTAGCTCAATTGGTAGCAGATCAAACGGCAGTAGCGATCGCCAATCATGAGTTAACCGTAGAATTACGCTCCAAAGAAAGACAAGACCGAGAATTAGAAATCGCCTCAGAAATCCAATTACGTCTCTTGCCTAGCAAATGTCCCCAAATCCACGGCATAGAAATAGCTGCTCAGTGTAAAACTGCCAATCGAGTAGGCGGAGACTATTATGATTTTATCCCCACCAACTACGATCGAGACCGCCAAAATCGAGTTGATGATAACAAGAATGAAGCCTCTCTTGTCCCTTGGAGTATTGTCATTGGCGATGTAATGGGGAAAGGTGTCCCAGCTGGGTTGATTATGACCATGACTAGGGGAATGCTAAGAGCAGAAGTACTCAACCGCCATACTCCAGCTAGAATTATGCAGCACTTAAATCGAGTGATGTACGCGGATTTGGAGAATTCTCATCGTTTTGTGAGTATGTTCTATTCGGAGTACGATCCTAAAACCCGAACTCTCTCTTTTACTAATGCAGCCCATAATCCCCCTCTATGGTGGCAAGCAAAAACTAATTCTCTACAAAAACTAGATACTTGGGGAATGTTAATTGGTTTAGATCCAGACTCAGAATACGAAGATGATCGAGTCATACTCTCTCCAGGAGATACAATTATGTATTATACCGATGGCTTTACTGACGCGGTTAATGCTAGTGGCGATCGCTTTGAAGAAGATAATCTCAGTCGTGCTTTTCAATGGGCTTGTCTACATCTAGACACAACTCAAGAGATTTTAGACCATTTGTTTAATGAAGTAGCTAAATTTGTCGGCGCAGTCGATAAAAACACTGACGATATGACTTTAATTGTGATGAAAGTGAAGTAGGGGTGAACGGCCGTTCACCCCTACCTAAAATATCAAGAACTCTTAGGTAATAATTTCCCAATTGTTCGATTTCTGGTGGTAAAAGTTTTTCTGGCTACTCTTTGAATATCTGCTGGCATCACTTGAGCGATTTCTTCTAATTCAGTGAATACATTGCGCCAATCTCCAGTTTTTGCTTCATATTCAGTCAAAATCCGCGCCATACCCATATTAGAATCAAGACTACGCAATAAGGTTGCTTTTAGTTGGGTTTTTACTCGCTTTAACTCTGTTCTGGTTACAGGTTGATTTTTTAATTTATCAATTTCCTTCTGTAAGGCAGTCTCCACATCCTCAACACTATGTCCTGGTGCAGTTAGAGCATAAAATAGCATTAAGTTAGGATATTTATTACCAGGAAAACCATTATAACCCTGAGCAGAAAGAGCCACTTGTTGCTTTTCTACTAAAGATTGGTAAAGACGGGAAGTGCGTCCATTACTGAGCAGCTGAGAAATTACCTCATAAACTGGATAATCAGGCTCATTTATTCCAGGGATATGATAACCTTCCAAATACCAAGGTTGACTGGGAAACTCTACTGTTATAGTTCTTGTCTCTTGTTGTGCTGGTTCAGTTTTAGTTACTGCTGCTGGTGCTGGTTTAGCTTGATAACGTCCAAAGTATAACTTAGCTAAATTCTTAACTTCTTTAGGCTTCACGTCCCCAACGATCGCTACAGTCAAGTTATTAGGAGCATAGTAAGTAGCAAAAAACTCCTCTACATCATCCCGTGTCAGATTGCGAATATCTTCGTCGTAACCAATTACTGGACGTTTATAAGGATGTTCAGTAAAAGCAGTATCCAGAAAAGCTTCAATCATTGTGCCAATAGCAGAATTATCTGTTCGCAACCTTCTTTCTTCCAGAATCACCTGCTTTTCTTTGTAAAATTCCCGAAATACAGGATCTAGAAATCTTTCTGATTCAAGGGACATCCACAACTCCAACTTATTAGCAGGGAAACTGTAAAAATAGCTAGTATAGTCAGTAGAAGTGACTGCATTTAAGCCTACACCACCAGCAGTTTCTACAATTTTTCCATATTCATTTTGTTCGACAAGATTGCTAGCTACAGCTTCTGTCTGAGCAAATTCTTTGGTTAGTTGTGTTAATTTTTCTTGGTTGCCCTCAGCTTTCGCTTGTTGTATTTTGGAAGATAATCGATCCAAACGCTCTAAATATTTCTTTTCAACGGAATATTCCCTAGTGCCAATTTTGTCTGTTCCCTTGAAAGCTAAATGCTCTAAAAAATGAGCTACTCCAGTTTTACCATCGGGTTCATCTACCCCTCCTACATTGGCATAGGTAACAAAAGACACTACAGGAGCTTCATGGTTTTCCAACACAATGAACTTCATACCATTATCTAGCCTAAATTCGCTAACTTGCTCCATTACTCTATTTAAATAAGGTTGAATAGAGCTACTAGCAGCAGAATTTACGCTTGTATCTGCTAGTGCTGAACTACAATTAACAAAGCCCAAAATTAAAATTAAGCTGAAAACCAATCCTTTGTACCAAAAAAGAGAACCTTTTTTGCTCTTTCTAGCCAAAAATACTGAAGGAAGAATCTGCTGTTTAAGAATTTGCCACAATTGAACCATAATAATCAAATCTCAAAATAATTTAAGCAAAATATCGATATGTGTAAGAAATAACATTCTGTGAAGATTTACTGAGAATCGGTCTTTCTTATTAGAGAATAACCACAGAGTACAAGCTTAGTAACAAAATTATTACTAAATAGCTAAATCAATAGAGAATATTTACTATTGTTACTCCTATGAGCTTGCTCAGTTACCAGTATTTAAGTTTTAATCTCCAATTAGTTATCATTATTTCATTATGCAAGTTTTTCCTCAGCGAACTTTAAAGGAGGCACGATCCACGTCTCATACCGAAGAAAATACCCGTACTCGTATCTTACAGGCTGCACTACATTTGTTTGCTCGCCAAGGCTATGACGGCACAACCACTAAAGACTTAGCCACTGCTGCTAATGTAGCTGAGGGAACATTATTTCGTCATTTTACTAATAAAAAAGCTATTTTAATCGAAGTCGCTACTTCTGGTTGGATAGAAATTTTAACCGATCTCTTAACAGAATTAAGTGAAATGGGTAGCTATAAAGCAGTAGCTCAAGTAATGAAACGGAGAATGCTTAATATGCGCAAAAATAGTAACTTATTGCGTGTTTGCTTTATCGAAGCTCAATATCATCCTGAACTAAGAGAAAGAATTCAAGTAGAAGTAATTACTAAAATGACCGATGTAGCAGAAGCCTTTTTTGAGACGGCGATGGAAAAAGGTATTTATCGTCAGATGAATCCGAAAATAGTTGCTCAAGTATTTTTAGGCATGTTTGCGATCGCTGGTTTTTCTAATCAAACTATTCTTGAACCTCAGGCTTCTCCTCAAGCAATTCAAGAAATGGCAGAAGGGATTGCCGATATTTTTCTAAATGGAGTACTAGCTGGTAATCAATAGGTAGGAGTAGTTAGTAGGTAGAGGACGTTTTATGCGATGTCCGTCGGGGAGTATTTCGTTAATGACTATCGTTCAAAAAACCTATGTACCAAAGAAGAGAAAAAATAGTCCTAAGCTTTGGTTTGAAAGATTTATGGCTTTGGTAGCAACCCTAAATCTACTATTAGTTTTCTTTGATTTAAGTTATGTTCCTCTACGAGATTTCTGGTTACAAGGTAAGCTTAGATTAGGCAACTTGTCGATCGGTTTCCTGGAGTCAGAAGGAGTTAAGTTAGACATAATTCCAGAGGGAATTTCTCAGTTTATTACGCAATACGATCTCCTTAAAGGTATAGTTCCTTATCGCGATACACAGCAGTATTTAGACAAATTTGCTCAATTAAAACAAGAAATAGCCACGAAAAACTTAAATTCTCCTGAAATAGTTTCTTTGCTTACTGAATTGCGCTTTCGTAGTGTAGAGATGATTGAGACAAATCCTTTTGCCGAAGCAGGTAAAAGTGGTACTCTCGAACAAATCAAAAATCGAATGCGAGAACGTCTCCCTAATCCAGATGATTCTGCTAAAGACGCATTTCGTCAATTTTGGACGGTTAATTATCTTCGCTCGCAAACCAATGAAAAATTAGCTTTTTTTACTACAGAAATTAAACCTCTTATTGAACGCAATTATTATCGTCATATCAGCGAAAACGGTAACTATGTAGACAATTTTGGTTTTATTGACTTTCCTTTCGCCATTTTTTTCGCCTTAGAATTTTTAGCTAGAACTTGGTATATAAGTCGTACACGCACTAATGTTAGTTGGCGAGACGCTATGTTATGGCGTTGGTACGATCTTTTTTTCTTCTTCCCATTTTGGCGATGGCTAAGAGTTATTCCCGTCACTATCCGTTTAAATTCGGCACAGCTAATCGATCTGCTTCCAGTCCAAAAACAACTAAGTCAAGGTTTAGTAGCAGGTATCGCCGAAGATGTTACCGAAGTAGTAATTGTTAGAGTGATCAATCAGTTTCAAAATTCCCTCCGTCAAGGAGATATTAATAAATTATTAGCGCAGAGTGAAGCGAATCCTTATATCGATCTTAACAATACCAATGAAATTGCCGAAATTGTTAAATTAATTGCTCAGTTAATGGTTTATCAAGTTTTACCTCAAATTAGACCAGAAGCTGAAGCTTTGCTGGAGTATAGTATCGAAAAAGCTCTCAAGCAAACTCCCGCTTATCAAGGAATTAGATTTTTACCAGGAAGTGAGTCCACTATAGATACCCTGGTAAAACAATTGGTTAGCCAAACCTACCAAGCCTTCTCTGATGTCCTTAATGCTGCTTTAGAAGAAGACGAAAAATTTAATGAATTATTAGACAGTATGATTACTAATCTGAGTAAATCTTTTTCTAGCGAACTAAAAGCGCAAGAGAGTCTAAGCAAAATTGAATTATTATTGATTGATTTATTAGAAGAAATAAAAGTTAACTATGTAGAACAACTCTCCTTAGAAGATGTAGAAGAGATTCTCGAACAAACTCGAGCCTTGCGCCGAATAGCCCAAGCCCAGTAGCTATTTTATAGCTTGTGTATCGAGGAATGGTGGTTCGCCCCAGACTAATAATACTTCTACCATTACCATGATTTATTGATATGATAATTAGTGGAAAGAGCCTAAAATTATCTTTCCACCTACTAAGGCATCTGATAAATAGACTAAGAGTGGGTCTAGCCCGCTTTTTTTATTGCAAACATTTCGATGACTCATCATCTTGTTCCCCAAATAATTGATTTGGCAAAACCCCTTGCCCAGGAGTTAAACTTAGAATTGGTAGATATAGTTTTCCAAACTAATAAAAAACCACCAGTCCTAAGAGTAGATATTCGCAATCGAATAGCAGATACAAGTCTCGACGACTGTGAACGAATGAGTCGAGCATTGGAAGCACAGCTAGATGTAGCAGAAATTATTCCTGATTCTTACGTACTAGAAATTTCCAGTCCTGGTATTTCTCGTACTCTGAATACAGACCGAGAATTTATCTCTTTTAAAGGATTTTCGGTAATTGTGAAAACCTTTGCTCCTTATAAAGAGAAAAAAGAATGGCATGGTAAGCTTCAAAGTCGGGATGAACAAGCTGTCTACATAAATCAGAAAGGTAAAGTAATCGCCATTCCTCGTAACTTGGTTGCTAAAGTTCAACTCGATGGCTGTAGTTGAATTTTAGACTTCCAATCAGACTTGACAAATTTTAACAATCTAGGAGTATTGCTTATGACCATAGTTAGTTTACCTGGTCTGAGAGATATGATCGACCAGATCAGCCAAAGCCATAATTTACCTGCCAGTGCAGTGCAAGAAGCTTTGCGGGAGGCACTGCTCAAAGGATATGAACGTTTTCGTCGCTCTCAAAGTCTCGATCGCTATCAATTTAGTGAAGAATATTTTGATAACTTTAATGTTCAACTAGATACAGAAGAAGAAGGATTTCGTATTCTGACCACTAAAGTAATTGTAGATACCCAAGATTTCAATGACAGCGATCATGAAATTGCCCTTCAAGAAGTGCAGGATGAGCTTAGCGACTCCGATTTTCAAATTGGCGATTCGGTTTTAGTTGATGTTACCCCAGAGCAAAAAGACTTTGGACGCATGGCAGCAATTCAAACTAAACAAGTATTGCTGCAAAAGCTACGGGATCAACAGAGAAAGTTAATCCAAGAAGAATTTAAAGACTTAGAAGGCAGTGTTCTTCAAGCAAGAGTACTCCGCTTTGAAAGACAGTCAGTTATTATGGCTGTTAGTAGTGGCTTAGGACAACCAGAAGTAGAAGCAGAATTGCCCAAACGGGAACAACTACCCAACGATACCTATCGCTCCAATGCTACTTTTAAAGTCTACTTAAAAAAAGTCAGAGAATCTCCTCATCGGGGTCCTCAATT
>JASJDI010000215.1 GCA_030065155.1 Xenococcaceae cyanobacterium MO_188.B29 | reverse complement strand
TACAAGAATTATCTCAGGCTGAAACGGGAAACCTGTCATTAAATCTACAGCCAACTAATTTGCGCGGTATGTTTGAGCCATTGGTAGAAAGATTTGGCGAGCAGTTGCTTGGTAGCGATCGCGTTTTGAAATTAGACTGTCCGACTGATTTACCCTACGTTATGGTAGATAGCGATCGCATTGAGCAGATTTTGGTCAATTTGCTTAGTAATGCTATTCGTCACACTCCCTCTGGTTCAATTACCCTCAAAATTGATATTTAATCTATTTTGTCTAAAATTCTGATTAAATTAGTCAATAATTTGAGCCTTCAAACAAAAAAAATCTGGATTAAGCTCGCTCTATTGCTCATCCTTTGCTACAATACATTGGGTCAATAAGATAAGTTAAGATTCTTTGAGTCAATCCATAGACGTTATTACTCCCGATACATTAACCCAAGAGCTAGCAGCAATTCAGCAGACTGGTTCTAAGCGTATTGCTCTATTGGGTTCTCGTCACGTTCCTATAATGCACCAGCATTTAATTGAAATGATGAGTTATGCTTTGGTTCTTGGCGGTAATCGTTTAGTTACCTCTGGGGCAACAGGGACAAACTCGGCTGCAATTAAAGGTGCTATGCGTGCGGATTCTAATTTGCTAACTGTTATCTTGCCCCAAAGCTTAGAACGCCAACCATGGGAGTCAAAAGAGCAGTTAAAGCAAGTTATTCACTTAGTAGAACACTCAGAAAACGATCATTTGTCTTTAGGAGAAGCTAGTGCTTTGTGTAACAGAGAAATTGTTTCTCGTTGTCAACAATTGATTTGTTTTGCTTTCCACGATAGTCATACCCTATTACAAACCTGTGAAGAAGCAGAAGAACAGCGTAAGCTAGTTACTCTGTTTTATTTTGATTAGTTTGACACTCTGCCCGATGAATTTATCAACAAATGCGATTTTGCTCTACTCGATTATAGGAGCGGTAATTTTAACTTACTTTCCTTATTTTTTTGTTGCCATTGCCAGAGTCCAAGCGGGGGCAGATCTTTCTGCTCCCCGCGCTATATTTGATAAGTTACCAGCCTATGCTCAAAGAGCAACCTGGGCGCATCAAAACTCTTTTGAAGCTCTAATTATCTATACGGCTGCTGCAACAATGGCTTATGTTACAGAAGTTGATTCGACTTGGGCAATGAAAGCAGCGATCGCTTTTTTGCTTGCTCGGTTTTTGTTCTCAGTCTTTTACATGCTCGATATCCCTCTAGCCCGTTCTTTAATGTTTGGGCTTGGTTCTGCTGCTAGTACTACGCTATTTGTTTTAAGTGTACTTCAGCTTCAGTAACTTTAATTAGGCAATAATCCAACTTCGACATTGAGAGCAAGGGGATTACCCTGACGAACTAACTGTAGAGAAAGTCGATCGCCTACTTGAGTATTTTCTACTGCTTTTTGTACTTCGCTAGCAGTGGAAATCTTTTGTCGATCGATCGCGGTAATAACATCTCCTGCCCGTAAGCCCGATCTAGCAGCAGGAGAATTAGGGACAATACCAACAATTAGAACCCCTTCTTGGTTATCTAAATTCAAATTTCTTTCTGCTTTTAGTTGTTGTTTAATTTCGGGAGTAAGAGAGGTCATTCTAATTCCTAAGTAAGCATGATCTACTCTACCTTTAGCAATTAACTGTTCTGCGATATCGCTAGCTGTATTAACAGGGATAGCAAAGCCCAACCCTTGAGCATTTCTAATAATAGCTGTATTGATACCGATAACTTCTCCCTTAGCATTGAGTAAAGGCCCTCCAGAGTTACCAGGATTAATCGCAGCATCAGTTTGAATAAAATCTACTCTTTTATCCCCTACACCAATTTGAGAACTATTCCGTCCTGTAGCACTGATAATACCTGTAGTAACCGTATTATCTAATCCTAGAGGATTACCGATCGCGATCGCCCATTCCCCAATTTGTAATTGTTCAGAGTTACCTAAAGTGACTGTAGGTAAATTTTGGGCTGCAATTTTTACCACTGCCATATCTGTAATTGAGTCAGTGCCAATTACTTGTCCTGGGAAAGCACGACCATCAGTTAAAGTAACTGTTACCTTATCTGCGCCATCAATGACATGAGAGTTGGTTAAAATTACCCCATCAGCACTAATAATAAATCCAGAACCAGTACCTCTTTCTACTCTTCTTCCAGGCGTTTGGGGCAATCGATCCCCAAAAAATTGACGGAAATAAGGATCATTGAAGATCGGTGGTAGTTTTGTTTGTACTGTACGAGAAGCATTAATTTTAACTACGGCTGGACCTACTCTATTAACTACGTCAGTAACAAAGTTTGTTGGCGCAGGAATTGCTGCTAATAATTCCTCTTTTGGTTTTTGAGTTAATTGTGTTAGAGACTCTGGAGTAGTAGCAAATAGTCGGGGACTACTAAATAAATATTCTCCACCTACTGCTATTGCTCCTCCCAGCATCATAAACACAGCAGAGGTAGCAGCTTTCTGACCCCAGGGAGTTGTTTGTTTTGGATTAGATTGCGATTTATAGATTTTGCTCATAAGATTAAAATAAATATAGTTTTTAAGCCTTTTATCTACTTAAGTATTTTAAAATTTTACTAAAAGTCTAAAAAATAAATTAGATTGAGGAAAAGTCAGCCCTTTAAATCTGAAGGAGCTTTGAGTGATTTTTTAGAGCTGACACTAATAATCCTAGACAAGTATTATGAATTTTTTGTGACAGCCAGATGAAAATTAGATGACAAGTAGGGGTGAAGCATTGCCTTACCCCTACTTTCATAATAAAGCTGCTGCTCGTTCTGCTAAACTGGAGCGTTCACCCTGTGATAAGGTTATATGACCAGCTAAGGGTTCACCTTTAAATCGTTCTACGATGTAAGTTAAACCATTACTAGCTGCATCTACATAAGGATTATCAATTTGCTCAGGATCTCCTGTCAGCACTACTTTTGTTCCTTCTCCTGCGCGAGTAACAATAGTTTTGACTTCGTGAGGAGTAAGATTTTGTGCTTCATCTACAATCAGAAATTGCTGGGGGATCGTGCGACCACGGATATAAGTGAGTGGCTCAATTTGGAGTAATCCTTGTTCCATTAGTTCTTCATATCCATGTCGCCAGTGACTAGGCTTACCAAAGGAGTCTTGAGTACCAAAAATAAGATCGAAATTGTCATAGAGAGGCTGCATCCAGGGTGTAAGCTTATCAGTGATATCTCCTGGCAAATACCCCAAGTCTCTTCCCATTGGCACTACTGGTCGAGAGATTAACAGTCTACTATAAGCTTTTTCATTAGCTACCTTTTGTAATCCTGCTGCGATCGCCAGTAAAGTTTTTCCTGTTCCCGCTTTTCCTACTAAGGTAACTAAAGCAATAGAATCCCGCAATAATAAGTTTAACGCAAATCTTTGTTCTCGATTACGGGGATGAATACGAGAGACTCCAGAAGGGGGAAGTTTAACTAAAGGAACGACTTGATTATGATCCCCTTCTACCATAGCCAAAGCTGTATGAGAAGGATTAGTCTCATTAACTAAAGTAAGAGCTTGATTGGGATAAAAATTACCTTCTAAAATAACTCGATTATCTTGAAAAAATTGTTCAATTGTAGCTTGACTTACTTGAATCTCGGTAATACCTGTATAAAGCTCTTTGACGTCAACTTTATCGATTTCGTAGTCTTGAGTATTTAATCCCAAAGAATCTGCTTTAATCCTGAGATTAGTATCTTTACTTACTAAAACTACTGGACATTGACAATTATGTTGATACTTCAATGCTACAGCTAGAATAGAATTATCTGCTCGATCGCCTTCTAATTCTGGAGGGAGTTTTTGTAAGGTTTCGCGATCGCACAAAGCAACCAATAAAGTACCGCCTTCTTCGAGAGGAATACCTTCGGTTAAATGTCCCTGAGAGCGCAACTGATCTAAAGTTCTCGATACCTGACGAGCATTTCTCCCAGTCATCTCTGCTTTTTTTTTAAATCTATCTAATTCTTCAATAATAGTAATGGGAAGTATGACATCATTATCTTTAAAACGTAACATGGCACTAGGGTCATGTAATAATACGTTTGTGTCGAGAACAAAAGCTTTTTTCATATTTACGCTCAATCAGAAGAGTAAAAAATAATTGTCTGGTGAACTTTATATTAAGATAAGCTTGAGAATAGCTTAAGAAGAGAAGCAAAGAAATATTGCTATATTGACAGAAAAGATAATTTTAAAAATTAAAACACTCTATATCTAGACGGAGCTAGTGCGACCCCATAAAATACACAAAATTGACTTAAGCAATGATTATCCTTGTCCTTGCAGAAGGCGAGGTTGTCTAAAACCAATTCTATTGACAGAGGCATTAGGATGTACTCGCTGTCAACAAATTTTTGTTGTCAAAGAAAATGGCAAGGTAATTGAGCAATTATCATCTATTTACCACAAAAAATCTTGGCGATGGACTGGCTATCGTTGGGCAAATGTCTATCCAGGTTGGGCGCAAAGTTACTTATCAGCTTTGTTGCTAGTAATGATGATTTTGCCCATCATTGCTATTATGCTTTTGCCTCTGATGCTACGATTATCTTCTGCTCACAGTATTGTTGTTTGGGCAATAGTTTTATCCTTATTGACTATTTTGCTAGCACTTATGCTTTGGTTAGCTTCTCGGCATTAACATCATGGAAATAGATAGTTCATCCAACTTCACCCTGGAAATAGTTAAACGCGCTCATCAAGCTTCACAAAAACTGGCTACTGTCTCTGGTGATATCCGTCAACAGGGAGTGAAAGCCATAGCAAATGCCCTAGAAAATAGTTTTGATTATATTCTTGAAGCCAATACCCTCGATCTAGAAATGAGTCGAGAAATGGCAGTATCAGAATTAATGATCGATTGGTTAAAATTAACTCCTGAAAGACTAGAAAGTACTGTTGGTATTCTGAAGTATTTAGGTAAATCAGCAGATCCCACCAAAAGATTAATCAATGCCCCCTATCAGCTAGAGTCTTGTCCTACTTATTGTCAACTTATGCCTTTAGGGACTATTGCCCTAATCTATGAAGCTTTTCCTGAAATAGCAGCTATAGCAGCAGGAATGTGTATAAAAACTGGTAATAGTCTCATTCTTAGAGGTTGCAGTACAGCCAGTAATTCCAATATGGCAATCGGGAAAATTATGCAAAATGCCCTAGCAGAAACTGAATTACCACCGAGTTGTTTAGAAGTTATTTCCTCAGATTCAGGCACTTCGATCGCGGATTTATTAGTACAAGATAACTATTTAGATTTAGTTATTCCCTATGGTCGTCCTATTTTAGTTCAACAAGTTACAGAACAGTCAACTGCTCCTGTTTTAAAAACAGCAATTGGTAATTGTTATCTCTATTGGTCTTCTACTGGAAATTTAGACCTAGTTCGTCATTTAATCATTGATAGTCATGGTAGTCAACCAGACCCAGTTAATGCCATTGAAAAAGTGTTGATTTATGGTAATAAAAAATCCTCTACTTTACTCCCTTTATTCAACAGTCTTCAAGAAAAGGGATTTAAATTAAAAGGAGATACCCATTTAACTAAAGAATTCCCTGAGTATCTCCAATTAGCTAGTTCTCCAGAATGGAGATACCCTTACTTAGACAAAACTGTTGCCTTTAAGTATGTTGACAGTTTAACAGAGGCGATCGCCTGGATTAATCGTTATAGTAGTGGTCATGCAGATTGCTTAGTGACAGAATCCTACGAAGAAAGTCGTCTCTTCTCCAGAAACGTTAATAGTGCTTTAGTTTATATCAATGCTTCTCCTCGTTTTTACCGTCATCCTAACAGTGGAGAAGCAGTTTTCTTAGGTATGTCGAATCAAAAAGGATTTCGTCAGGGTTTAATTGGCTTGGAAACGTTTACTACTCTCAAGCAAATTGTTCAAGGAGAAGGATGTTAATAAGCCGATCTTCACTCAGAGTTAGTTAACTTTAAAGCAAAAACTTTAAATTAAATTATTTAGCTATCTTACTAGAAATTTTAACGGGATGATCGATCTTAAGCACTTTATAACAATTTAAATTAGGCATTTCTTGACGACAATTAGAGCAAAACCAAATTCTTCTGTCTCGGTAGATATGAGCTAATAATCTATCAGAACAACAAGGACAGGTATTCATGATTTCCAGTTCTTATTAAAGTGTAAAAAATAAAGTTAATAATATATCTGCAAAATAAAATTTTGCTACAAGCCAGCAGGAGAAATCGGCTGAATTTGCAGGCGATCGCAACTGATTCTTTCCGCCAAAATCGCACTCATCATTTCACCTGTATGAATTTCTAACTTTGCTTCTAATGGAGCTTCAAAAATTAGTCTTTGATTAGGAAAAATAACTCTTTCAAAAAACCAATGGGGAATATTAGAAATACGACCAATTTGCACTCGCTCGGTCTTGTTTTCATAACAACAAAGAGTTAGTTCTTTTTTAAAAGAAGAAATAAACATTATTTATCTTAATCAAATAGTAAAGAGTGATTTCGTTTCTTCACCCTCTCTGGGCAAAGATCCTAATTATTGGCGGTTAGCTTAATAGATATTTTTATTCAGAAACAAGATAGGCATTAGCTCTATCTATCTTGAGATAATTTTTTATAAAGAATTAATTATCTTTGTTAAGATACGTAAACTAATCGGGGATCGATTTAAATTAATTTAAAAAATAGGAAAAGCAAATCAATTAGCTAATTACTAACATTAAAAATAATTATGTAATTGTGCCTAATTTCTGACAACCGTAAATATACTAAGTCGCAATTACCAAGGAGATTAAATTGAGTATAAATACCGATAATTAAAAATTTTTTCTATTGTAAGATACCCGATCGATCTAAATAGTCTATTTGATCTGAGAGATTATAAGCTTGGTACAGTGGGTACTTTAGTTCGGTAAGCCTTAGTTCAATATTGTTTTTGAAATATGCAATATTCTTTAAATATATACATAAATACTTTATCTAAAAATAATAAAATCATATTCTCAGCTTATATTAATTTTTTTTATAGTTATAACTTGCCAAGATTTTTGTTTGTAAAACAGGTTGATTTTTTTTTGGTTAATAATCTTTTCTATTCACTTAAATTTGATTAAGTAATTACTCTTTTTAAGTAAGTATTAATTAGGATGATAATTAGCAGAAAGTCAAAGGAGAGGAGTATATGTTGAAATCCATCAGTAAAAAAGCTCTCCAGCTAATGATCTTAATTTTACTGATCATTCAAGTTAGCTTCAATAGTGTTTTAGCACAAGAATTGCCATCGTCTAATGTAACTAAGTCCCAATCTCCTAACCTGGAACAGACTAATCAGTTAGAAATACCAAGTAACTCTTTAACTGAGGATAAAAGAACAGTTTCTTCTAATAATGAACGTCAACCAGATTCAAGAGTTTCCTCTTCTCGTGCTGATTCATCTCAACCAAGCGATCCCTATGAAAAATATTATGATGCCATCAAACAATTCAATGAAGAACTGTATGGAGAACAAGGTTAAAACAGTCACCAGTTACCAATAATATTTTTGGATTGAACTAATAATTGATAACTGATTACTGATTACTGCTAAAGAGGTCTAATTTCTGATAAAGGTAAAGCACCTTCTGAGCAAGGTGATAAACCATTCTCACCTACTTCAAACTGAGTCATCATTGAATGATCTTCATGAACTAGGTTATGGCAGTGCATCATAAACTTACCTTGAAGATAGTCGCCACTGCGCCTACCGAATTCAGCAATTACTCGCACTGTCTCAAAATGATCGATTTGAAAAACATCTTTCCAACCTCTTTCGTAAGCAAGAGGTGGTCTGCCATTACGATCGAGAATTTGCCAGTCAACAAAGTGAATGTGTACTGGGTGCATCCATCCACCATTATTAGTTAGCTCCCAAATTTCGATGTCTCCTGGTTGAGGGTTAGCATCAACACGATCTTTGTTCCAAGATTTATTATTGATTAGCCACTTGGTTGAAGTACGTTCAAAGCGGAATTTTCTAGTTCTAACAGCTTGATTAGGGTCTAGTCTTTTAATGGGACGTAATCGATCGGGGAGTGAACTATCATCAGGCTCATCTCGATCGATATCGAAGCGCATAATAGTTTGCAAACGATCGTCTGAATCAATGTTACTAGTATTTTGTATTTCTGGATTACGCAGAAATAGCTGAGTACCGAGGGGATAGCGAGCAAAGTCAATCACAAATTCATAACGTTCTGCTGGTGCAATAGATAGAGTCTGCAAAGGAGATGCTAGTTCTACGGGAGTATCGAGTAAACCACAGTCAGTACCAATAACAGCTAATTTTTCCCCTGTAGTTAAACGATTTTCTTTTTGGCTGAGAACTAGTTGATAGAGACGAGAAGTGGAAGCATTCAAAACTCGGAAACGATATTTGCGTCTAGCTACCTTCATGTAAGGCCAGGGAACTCCATTAACTAAGCTTACATCTCCGTAGAGACTTCTTTGTCCTCGATCGTTGAAAATAAGTGAACCATCATCAGCTAATCTCAAATCCTGAAGAATTAAGGGTACATCATATTCCCCTTTAGGTAAATTGAATTGACGTTCCTCTTCATCTTCGACGATATACATACCTGCCAAACCCATATAGACATTACGGGAGGTTCTGTCGATGGCGTGGTCATGATACCAGATCGTAGCAGCACGGTCATTGGGATAGAAGTAATCTTTAAACTGTTTGGGACAAATTAAATCTTCAGCATAACCATCGTATTGGGGCAATGAAGCCATCCCATGTAAATGAATAGAAGTATTAATGGGAATTTCTCTTCCATTTTCTTGGGTAGTACCTAACTGGTTGATGCAGCGAACTAGAGAGTCTCGACCTCTATCTTCATCGCGAAAACCTCCTCTTTGTCTGATCACTGGTCCAGGTAGAGTCCCATTGTAACTCCAGACTTCTGTATTGAGTCCAGGTATAATCTCAACTTGAGCCTTTTTCATAGTTATCTCGTAGCAATCAAGGGGTCTTCTTCTTTTTTCATAGCTACGTACAGGTTGAAGAAGGGGAGGTCTTTGAAAAGGACGTTGAAAAGGAATAATTTGGTGACTTAATTCTTCTTGATTAAAAGTTGGAGAACCTATTTCACTTCTGAGACAGTTAGAACAATCAGAACTTGTTTCGGCTAAAGCTGAATCTGTTAACTCGAAAGGAATTAGTAGTCCTCCTATCCCAGTCAATCCTAATTTAATGGCTTCTCTTCTGCTTAGTTCCATGATATTTTTCCTTGCCATCAAGAATTTACACGAGATGAAAATCTAGGAAAAAGCTATTTAATTTAGTCGATCGTGGGTTTAATTTGGAGCAAATATTTAATTTAATAGTCCTAGTCGTTAGTCTTTTATCCTCTGTGACTAATAAATAATGACGAATAACTCGTATAATTAATGTCCGCGCTCTATACTTAACTGCTATAGCTTGAAGCTAAAAGCTTTTATGATTGCTTTTTAGAAGACTAAACATCTCTTTTTGATTACTTAGGTTTAGTCTTTTGTTAGTATGCCCAAGATCTTTTTTTTTGTTAAAAGACTTTACATAATTCCCCTTCTTTAACCTATGCTGTGGAGAAAGTAGAGTTAAGAGAGCAAGTTATGAGCTATCGTATGGATCGCAAAGCGTATGCAGATACATTTGGCCCCACTGTAGGCGATCGCGTTCGTTTGGCAGATACAGAATTATTTATCGAAGTAGAACAAGACTATACTACCTACGGTGATGAGGTAAAGTTCGGTGGTGGGAAAGTAATCCGCGATGGCATGGGACAATCTCCTATCTCTAGAGAAGATGGTGCGGTAGATTTAGTTATTACTAATGCTTTAATCCTGGATTGGTGGGGTATTGTTAAAGCAGATATTGGCATTAAAGACGGCAAGATCTACAAAATAGGTAAAGCGGGGAATCCTTATATTCAAGATAACGTTGATATTATTATTGGTGCTGCTACCGAGGCTTTGGCAGGAGAAGGCATGATCCTCACCGCAGGAGGAATAGATAGTCATATTCACTTTATTTGTCCCCAACAAATCGAAACGGCGATCGCGTCGGGAATTACAACTATGATCGGTGGTGGGACAGGCCCTGCTACAGGTACAAACGCTACAACTTGTACTCCTGGAGCATGGAATATCTGGCGGATGCTACAAGCTGCTGACGCTTTCCCCATGAATTTAGGTTTTTTGGGTAAGGGAAATAGTGCCAAACCAGAGGGTTTGGTAGAACAAGTTTTAGCTGGGGCAATGGGGTTAAAACTACATGAGGACTGGGGTACAACTCCTGCGACGATCGATACTTGCTTAACCGTTGCCGACGAATATGATGTACAAGTAGCAATTCATACTGATACTCTCAATGAAGCGGGTTTCGTGGAGAATACGATCGCTGCTTTTAAAAATCGGGTAATCCATACTTATCATACAGAAGGGGCTGGCGGGGGACATGCACCAGATATTATTAAAGTCTGCGGACAAGCTAATGTTTTACCTTCTTCAACTAATCCGACTCGTCCTTTTACTACCAATACCCTAGAAGAACATTTGGATATGTTAATGGTATGTCACCATTTGGATAAAAATATCCCTGAAGATGTAGCATTTGCAGAATCGAGAATTAGAAAGGAAACTATTGCTGCCGAAGATATTTTGCATGATTTAGGGGCATTTAGTATGATTGCTTCTGATTCTCAGGCAATGGGCAGGGTAGGAGAAGTAATTATCCGCACTTGGCAAACTGCCCACAAAATGAAAGTCCAACGGGGTATACTCTCTTGTCCACCCCTCTCAGTCTCCCCTACAAGGGGAGAAGTAAAAGGAAGATTTTTTTCTACACTGGGGAATGAGGGAAGTGCGGATAATTTTAGGGCTAAACGCTATATCGCTAAGTACACCATTAACCCTGCTATTACTCATGGTATTGCTGAGTATGTCGGTTCAGTAGAAGCTGGCAAGTTAGCAGATTTATGTCTGTGGAAACCTGCTTTCTTTGGAGTCAAACCAGAAATAGTAATTAAAGGAGGCGCGATCGCTTGGTCACAAATGGGCGATCCTAATGCTAGTATCCCTACTCCCGAACCCGTGCATATGCGTCCCATGTTTGCCAGCTTTGGTGGTTCAGTTGCTGCTACTTCCCTTAGTTTTTTGTCTCAAGCATCTATAGACGCTGGTATTCCTGCCCAAATTGGTTTACAAACTCCTGCGGTTGCGGTTGCGAATACGCGGAATCTGAGTAAAGCAGATATGAAACTAAATGAAATAACTCCAAATATAGAAGTTAATCCTGAAACCTATGAAGTAAGGGTGGATGGAGAATTACTAACTTGTGAACCTGCAGAAGTTTTACCCATGGCACAGCGTTATTTTTTGTTTTAGTAAGATCGGAGAAAAATTAGCGTTATTATTTTCATGACTTTAACTACCTATAAATGGTCGATCGAGGAATGGCATGAGTTGGTTAAATCTGGTGTGCTAGAAGGTAAACCAGTCGAATTACTAGAAGGGGAAATTATTGAAATGAGTCCAGAAGGTATTCCCCATCGCAGTACAAATCATAAAGTGGTGAAATATCTCAGAAAACTTTTAGATGGATTAGCTGAAATATATGAATCTCATCCTATAACCTTAGATAATTCTGAACCAGAACCAGACATTGCTATAGTTCGTTTACCAGAAAATATTTATGATACTCATCATCCTTATCCAGAAGATATTTATTGGTTAATTGAAATAGCTAATAAAACACTTAAACTAGACTTGGAGCAAAAATCTAAAACCTATGCTCGCAATAATATTCCTGAATATTGGGTTATCGATCTAGTAAATAGAAAGCTAATTATACATACTCAACCTAATGGTGAATCTTACTCTCAAATACAAGAATTAACTACAGGAGTAATTAGGGTTTGCTGAAAAAGTAAGCTCAAAAAATTGGCAAGAATCAGCTTGATTAAAAGATAAGTTTTTATGTTAGTAAGTAGGATTTAAGATCAGCTTTGGTAATAAAATATTCAGAAATTAAGCCTAATTTATAGTTCTGAAGAAATAAAGACAAAAAAAGACAGTTAATCTGCCTTAGCAGGGTGGAAAGATTGATAACTAAAAAGGTAATTGCTATAGAAGTTTCTGCGGTTTCAGAGAGTTTTGCCA
>JASJDI010000214.1 GCA_030065155.1 Xenococcaceae cyanobacterium MO_188.B29 | reverse complement strand
CTCAATGGGGGAAAATTCAGGAGAATAAGGAGGTAAATAAATAAGTTTGGCTCCTGTTTGTTCAATAGCTTCTTTGACCATTTCTCCCAGATGAATTCGAGCATTATCCATAACAACACAGGCATTTTTCCAAAGTTGAGGAACTAATTTTTTGTCTAAAATCAATAGAGTAAGGTTGCATTAATTAATGTGATTACTTCTTGTTTTTCTTACCTAAATATACCTTCATTTGGAGTTGCTTGTCCCAGTTTGATGCGAGAGTAGCCAAACTCGTAATGCTTTGTCTTTTAAGCGATGTAGCCTCACCCGCTCTGGTCTAGGTTCAGATTGCGAGCGCTTATCTTGGGGTAAGCGCTCGCAATCAAGATCAGAAGGGTAAGTGTACCTCATGAGTCTGAGAAACGCTATAAACTAGTATTTCCTAGTTTTCTCACTAGTAGATGTGCTGGTTATTTACCTTCCTTTTATTTAGATTATTTTTTAGATAAAGTAACTCCTTTACGTCCTAGAAACAAACAAAATCGTATTTTTATTTCCAGAATTTCGACTAATAAGGGTAATTTACGTTGTATCTTAAATGAAGATAAGTTGTTAGATAGACTAAGCCAATATGGATTTAAAAAGTATATTCTTGAAAATTTGCCTATAACTGAACAGATAGAACTTTTTTATGATGCTGATTTTGTTATTGGTACTCATGGCGCGGGATTGTCTAATCTCGTATTTTCTCGTAAAGCCAGAGTTTTAGAGCTATTTCCTACTGGATATATCTTACCTCACTATTACTACTTATCCAAATCTACCAATAATAATTATGCTTATTGATGTGGAAAAGAAACTAGTAGAGATGCTAACTTTTATGTTAACGTTCCAGAAATCATTGAAATTGTTGATAACTTAGAAAAAACTACAAATGAGGTTAAGTAATAGTTACACTGCTGACGAACCTAACAAATATCAGTGTAAAAAGCTTAGAGCTATCTTAAAGATTATATTTCCACACTCAAGTTTTTCTAGCAAACCCTAAGTACTTATAACCCAATAGTGAGCGATCGCATCAACAATAATACAAAGCGATCGCTTTACTCTAGCTTAAGATAGCCATCTTAAACAGCAAGCCCTAGGTAAAAATCAATTACTTTTAAAGAACGCCAGCATTAGCTAATCCTAAAATAATTCCTGCTCCTAAAATATGACCTAGGCTAGTAGTTGCTAGCAATTCAGGAACTCCAAAAGTACCCCATACTTCTGCTTTAGGGACAGGTAAAGCAGGTCCTTGACCAGGTTTTTGAATGAAATAACGACCAAGAATCAAGGCAAATAAATTACACAAAATCATTACTAGACAAACAGATACATTCCAATCAATAGTTTTAGGTGTAGAGGAAACAGCAAAAATCCAAGTTGACAACATTTAATTTTTTACTCCTAATTGTAAGCTACTTTGTTCTATAGTCAAACTATAATATTATTTTTTATTTGATTGTGGCTAAATTTACTTTTTCTTAGTAGTCTATTTTGAATTGATTCTTTGAAGATCTCATTTAAGATAGATCTATTAATTCTATTTAGTTTGTGATAATTCTTCTAATTAAATATTTTTCGTCATTGGTTCTTTGTCCTTTGCTTATTCTTGTATATAATTCTCGATTACTATATAAAAGTTTTGAATATTTTCGTCTATCTATTTATTATTTTAGCTTTATTATTGCTAAATTATTTATAGCAATGGTCAAGGTTGTAAATTACATTATAATTAATTACCGACAACCAGACAAAAATTCTAGTGGTTACGATACATAGGCTGAGGAGATGGCTGGAAGTTAATTGGTATTTGTAGTGGTCGATTTTGTTTATCAAGTATTTTTTCTACACCCAAGCTTTCTAAACTATCTAATAAAGCTTCTTTTAAGGCTCTTTCTCGAACTTGAGCAAGCATCAAGCAATAATATTCTACTAACTGAGTATTATATTCTGGAGATAAATTACTATTCTTAGCTAAGCGAGTTAGTTGGCGTATGGCGATGATTTTTCTGAGGTTATCTTGATGAGTTAAATCTGTAAGGAGACGATTATATTCAGCCTCATCTTGACGGAGACGATTGCTACCCAAAAAATGCCATGCTAACAAGGTTAAAGTAATTAGACTAGCCAAAGTTTGGACAATTATTCCCGTGGCTAACCAAGTATTTTCTGACTCAGTCCAAATACAAGCTGCAATATAAATACCTAAAGCCGTCACACTACCACTAGTTACTGCAACAATTAGCTGACGATTAGAATGGAGAAAAAAACGTTGCCACCTCTGCCAATAAGCAAGCCAACTTTTACTTTGTAGGTAGTAAACCAAGATCATAAATCCAACACCAGCTAAAGTAGCTAGCAATAGTTTCCAATTCCAAATCCAGATAAAAACTAACCCCAGCAAACATAGTAACCAACTACTTAGTTTGTTTAGGTGCTGGTAGTAAATTCGCCCTAAATAGTGCAAGCTGGAAATGAAGTCGAGGATTTGTTCCCAAGACAATGATGTTTTGGACACGAAAGTTTCTGAGGATAAGTTTGACTAAGGATTTGTTATATCACTATCGATAGTTTAATGTAGCATTATTTTAGACTGGCGATTCATCTGAACACCAAATTAAAATTATGGTGTTGGGCTTCTCGCGACTTAGCTAAGAATTTGTATTTGAGAGAGAAGTTCCTAACAAACAAGCTTGATCGAAATTGACACCAGTTAGATTAGCTCCTTCTAAATCAGCACAAAGCAGGTTAGCTCCTACTAAATTTGCTCCAGCTAAATTAGCTCCTCGCAAATCTGCCTCTTCCAAATTGGTTTCGCTTAAATTCGCTCCTTGTAAGTCTGCTTGAGCTAAATTTACCCCTTTAAGATTAGCACTATTTAAGTTAGCACCTCTAAGATCGACCCCACGACAATCTACACCAGTAAGGTTAACACCTGTGAGATTTACTCCACTTAAGAATGCTCCTGCTAAGGATGCTTGAGCTAGTCTAGCTCCCATAAGATTTGCACCCCGAAGATTACTACCACGCAAATCTGCATGGCTTAAATCAGCTTGCATTAAATTAGCACCCAGAAAATTGGCTCTAATATCAGCAAAGTTAAATTGTGCTCCTAAAAGATTTGCTCCGTCTAATCTTGCCCCTTTGAGGTTAGAATGAGAAAAATCTACACCGACTAAATTAGCACCAGCCAGATTAACTCGTTCTAATTGGCATTTAGAAAGGTCTTCATCTTCTAAGTCAATCCCAGGAAAATGTTTTTCTTGTCCTGTACGAATGCTTTCTATTTTGGTCATCAGTTGGTAGGCGATCGCTTTATCAATAATTCTTTATAATTTTAAGTAGAAGTGGTAGTATTTTCTCCCCCAAGTTCGGAATCTAGTAGCCACATTCCTGTAGCAATTTTGGGAGGATAAGCTTTAATAGTCATCCCCTGCTGCATTCCTATAACCATTAAAGTTAATGAATCTACTAATTTGGGGTCATAAATTGTCCCTGCTTTGTTTTGACAGTCACTCAAGGCTTGCATAAAAGCATTATCAAGAGATTTCTGTTGTTTGTACTGATTAACTTGTTTTTGAAAATCAGCTACTAAACGAATAATTCTTGATTCTAGAGGAATGGCATCATAAGCTAAACTAGAAGGGATACCAGAACCATCCCAAGCTTCTGTTTGATGGGTAATGATTTTGGCGATCGCTTTTAATTGAGGCATAACTCTCAGTACAGAGGCTTGAGGTAAATATTCTTGATGTTCTAGGGCTTGTTTTTGAGCAGGAGATTTACTTTCTTCCTTATCTAAAACGGTATTTAAAGATGCCAAGCGATGCAACAATCCTGCTAGACGCAGGCGTTTAATTTGCCACGAGGGTAAATCTAGTATCTGTCCCATCGCTTCTACCATAGCTGCTACTTCTGTAGCTGCCAGAGGATTACTTAAATCGGCATAATCTAGTAGTTGGGCTATTCTCAAGAATGCTTGGATTTTATTAGAAGCCAAATTATCTTCTAAGGCTTGTAACCACGCGAAATTATCCTCTTTTTCTGGTTGATGGAGGTGTTCCTCTTCTTCTTGTAGGTAACTAACTACTTTATATACTACCGCCGTTAGATCATCTTTTGGCTGTGAGCCAAACTCAGCACTTATTTGCTCTACTTGTACAGAGAGAGTTTTAGCTAAATTAAGATCGTATTTACTAATATGATCTATAGCTAGTTTAACTGTTTCTTTAACTAACTCTGGCTCAAACGTCCAAAAACCATAAAACTTTCGCTCTAAGTCTTCTTGCGGTTGACCATCCATGCCATAGTCTTCGCTCGATAACTCTTGGCATAATACCATCGCGGTATAAGTAGAAGAAAAAATTATTAAATGCCATTCTTGAGCTACAGGATCGTCTGGAGGTAAGCTTACTAAAGCTACATTGTCTTTTTGGCTCGTAGGATGGGTCGCAAAACCTGCATCTGGTGATGCAAGAATTGCTATCTGACCAGATTTACTTGCTAATTCACCATAACGCTCTGCTTCTTGGAGATACCATTTGCCTCGCTGAAAAGCTGTCACCATCAAAGGCTTGCTATCCGACTCTAAAATAAAATCTTCTAGGGCATGACAAAGAGCTACTAAAGTGTTTTTGTAATACACTCCCAAATTCAATGGTATACTGTCTTGACGATGAGCAGCATCTAGTCTTTTTAATATAGAGCCTTTTAACATATTTTAACTATTGTTTGTACATTCCCACTGAATGTATCTCATTTTTCCTAAATTTACTAACTATGATTTTCAAGAAATTGTTGCCAATATTTTCGGCTTATTTTCTATAGGAGCATTTAATGCTTCTTCTAACTCAGCACAACCTAATCTCTCTTCTAAAATTTTCATTACTTCCCGTCCAAAGTCATTAGGATTTTGTTGCCAAGCTTGTAAACAAACTTCTCCAAAAAAAGAACCTAGAGGTTCAGGATTCCACAGCAGTTTTTTAGCTGTCCAAGGCATCAAACTCATGGGGTCATAGCCTGGTTTGAGGATATCATTTTTGAAGGCATATTCTTCTAAGTGAGTGTGAGGTTGTAAACCAATAAAGAAGATAGCTGGTTCAACTTTATCTACTCCAAAAATACGTTCTAGTTCTCGATGATAAGCAATAGTTTGACGGATAGTATCATAAGTTTCATCAATGACATTGAAAGAATAATTAACTGATACTAAATCATTAAATCCTGCTGACTTTAAATCCCGACAATTTTGCAGTACAGTACGCAGATTATAACCCATGCGCATTTTACGAACTAATTCTTGAGAACCGCTAGTGATACCAATCTCGAAATAGTTCATTCCTGTTTTAACCATTAACTCGCATAACTCTGGAGTTAAATTGTCAGCACGAATATAAGCTGCCCAATGGGTATCCTTCATCCCAGAGTCAAGAATTTTTTGTAATAACTCTATAACATCAGGGATATATTTTTTGGCAGGAATAAATTGAGCATCGGTAAACCAGAAATTACGAATCCCCCTTTCATAAAGCTGGCGCATTTCTTTGACTACTTCATCAGCAGCATTAACTCTTACTTGTTTACCTTCAACTACTGTGTAGATACAATAACAACAGTTGTGAGGACAACCTCGTTTGGTTTGTACGCCAAGGTAGAAGTCATTTTCTTGCAGGTAATAGTCAAATTCCGACCAAATACTGGCAATATAATCGTAGTTACAAGCTGTTTTTTCGATAGGAGTAGGTTGCTCGTGAATTAGCTTTTCTCTTGGTTGAGTTTCTCCTACTACATAGCAACGTTCATTACTAATATCTTGACCTTGTAGTAATTTAGCCAAGAGGGTTTCTCCTTCACCAACAGAAACAATTGTGCCTTGAGGTAATTTATCTTTTAATTGTTCATAGAAAACGCTGACTGCACCACCACCTACAACACTACGGGCATCTGGCTGATATTTTCGCGCCCGTTTTAAGCCTCGTTTAATTAAGCCTAAATTACGCCATAATTCGCCATAATAAGCTGTGGTTACTTTCAATCCACCTAATGCGCCCCTCAGTCTAATTAAAGGATTTTTAGCGTAGTAAAATTCAAAAGCATTCTGTAAGGGGTTTCCTCCTCTACCGCCTACTGGCGCATAAATCTGGATATCACGCCAGGAAAAGATCAATAAGTTGGGCTGAAATCGATCGATACAGAGATCTAATGCCCGATTGAAATCTAGAGGAGGTACAGTACCTAAATCAAATATTTTTTGTTCAACTTGAGGAAAAAGCTTATGAACACTATCAGCTAAATAGACAACACCAATCGGAAAAATCGGGTTACAGGGTAAACGAACATAGAGAATTTTTTGAGTCATGACTCTTAGCTTTAATTAGTTTCTTAGCTTTGATTGAATTGATAAAGTGATTCAAAGAAATAGAAAGTTATTTTTTTTCATATATCTTAACTTTAGCGAGATTACTTCTCACAATCAACCAATATCTATCTTAAAGAGTAATGCTCAAGAAATTGTGAGTAAAGCTAAGGGCGGTTTGGATTACTGTAATTCCTAGCTTGCTCTAGATTTTATGGTTAAAATCACCAATTTTATCTCTAACTTCCCGCAAATCTTAAAAAATCCTAGACTATCATGGAATGTAGCAGAAGGTACGAACTTAAGCTCTGATTGGTATTCACTTTTACAGCTATTGGGGATCGGGAAGTGTTAGCTTATCAGAGTAATAGCAAATTTTATTTAAAACGCCTCGATAATTATGTCCCAAATACTCGATCCCCTCCCCCAAAGTAGCAAGGATACTATCCTTTGTTGTTACGTAAATGCAACTAGTCAAATTCAGATTGCTCGCATTACTAATATTTCTAATTGGTATTTTGAAAGGGTAGTATTTCCTGGGCAAAGACTGTTATTTGAGACATTGCCTCAAGCTCTTTTAGAAATTCATACAGGAATGATGGCTAGTGCGATCCTTTCTGATACAATTCCTTGTGAGCGTCTTTGTTTACAAGAAGTCTCCCATTCTACCAATGATGAATCTTCATTGAATGAGACTAAAGAAACTGTTAGTAAAGATCCTGCAGAACTAACCGAACGTGAATCTGAAAACAATTTCATTCCTTTGAAAATTGCTGTTAGTGCCTAAGATTTTTTAACCATTGTTAATAAAAAAAATAAAAGGGTTGCTTGCAGAAACAACCCTTTTACTATTTTAAATTTTAAGATTACTTAATGATAAAAATTGCAGTTTCAACTATTCTAAATATGTAAGGTTATTAGTGAGTAAATTTGGATTTACCGTCTTTTCTTTGGCTTTGGAAAATTGCTGCTTGGTCAATGGGACTCGCGATCGCAGCCTACCTATTACTATCCCTTTCTGGCAGTTGGATGTATATTTCCCGCACTGGTAGAACTCTTCGTCCTAGTTGGCTGAGATTTTTTCACTATGTAACTGGTATAGTAATGGTATGCTTAGTAATCCTTTTGCTTATTATCGGTTTGGTAGGTACAGTGGGACATTATGGCAGTTTAATCCATTCATCTCATTTCAGTGCAGGATTATTAGTAGTTGCTTTAGTATCTTTATCTGCTTGGAGTTCTACTAAAATTAGCTCTCAGCGTCCTTGGGCGCGATCGCTCCATATCGGGACAAATATTATTTTATTTGCTGGTTTTGTCTTTGTGTCTTTCACTGGTTGGGAAGTAGTTCAAAAGTATTTACCTTGAATTCTAAAAATAACGGGGTTGAGGTTGTTGCCATATTTGATACATGGTGTATTTTAAATGAGCATGCCTTTTAATTTTCCCCTGTAATGTATTAATGAACCCTTTTAACTTATTGTTGTCAGGATTAATAGGCTCTAATAAAGTTTCTGTCCATAAGCTTTGTAGAAGTTTCTTAAAAAATTTGTAGTCAGGAGATGATCGTCTCGAAGGTTTCACTTGTAAAATGCTGGTATGTATACTTGTGTTATTAAACGGACATACTTCTTCTATGGCTATATCTTTTTCAAAAGATTGAAGTGCGCCCCAATTTCCCTGTCTCTGCTCCCAGTAAAATAAATCCAGCACAGCAATTCCATATTCTTCTGAGTACTGAGTAGCATCCGTTAACCATTCTGCTAATTCTTGCCTAATAAATTGGTTTTGCGATGAGTGATGACCTGAAAAGAATAGCAACATCTCTAAACTAATTTTTTTGTCGGTATAGCCGTAATGACACTTAGACATTGCTGAGGCATTACCACTAATATTGATTATCTTTGGGTCATTATAGTGATCTTGGAAGTACTGGATATGGCTTGTTTTGTGCAATATCCTGGGTAGTACATGCTCTTTCTTATATGCTTGTAAAAATTCAGGTCTAATTTCGTCTGGTTTGATCACTGCATGGTTCAATTTTAATGTTTGGGCAAGAGATTGAGATACCCATACATTTGTTGAATAAGGAGGACGATCGCTATGATTGAATACATAAAATTGTATATCATCCTTAAATTCTTTGGCAGCAGCTAGCAAGATTCTACTATCTAATCCTGAGGTTAAAGCTTGTACTAATTTATATCTTTTAACCAAAGATGCAAACGTTCCCTTCAACATCATTGAGACAAAATCAATGATATCGTTTTCATTCAAAAATTTTGTAGGTGAGTATAGAGGAATTCTTTTAACTTCTTTCTTGTGTAAATCGAGATAGTGATTAGGAAGAAGTTTAGACAAACGGTCATCTATGCTTTTATTTCCGTACCAGGCTGACTCTTTTTGCTGAAATATAGGATTATTTATCAAATCTTTTTTGAGTTGAGATATCTTTTTATCGTAATCATAATATGACAAAAACATTTGTACAGAAGAGGTAAGGATAGTGCGATTATTAGAAACATTAAAGTAAATCTGCCGTAAATTACAGGCATCTCCTGTAACTATAAAAGACGATTTATTTTTGTAGATTAGAATATATCGACCAGATAATGTCTGAATTTTTGGGAAGAAGAGTTTTTCTGTTGGACACTTTTGGACAATATCATCAATAACTTCTTGATTGCTATATTCAGGATTTTGAGGATCGATTATATAGCCTATTAAAAATATTTCTGTTTCTAAATACTTGGTAACTGATGTGTTTAGATAAGTTTGAGTATAAACATGTAAGCCATGAAAATAAGTTGGGCTTATTCCCTGAAAATTTGATGTACTTTTATTGGTTACGATAAGGTATTGATTTCTGAACATCTGGATTTTATTAATCCTGTTGAATAAACTATTTATCAAGTTTTTTTAAAATATTAAAACTTATTCAGTATTAATACTAGTAACTAGATTACATTGTTATTAATATTAATCCATATTTATAGGGTCGATATCGATCGTCAGGCTAACAGATTGAGGACAGAGAGAACGCAACTCATTTAAGTTTGGTAAAATTTCTCTTATTTCTGATCTAAACTTCAATAAAATTTGCCAACGATAACGACGAGCAATACGCATTATACTAGCGGGGGCTGGTCCTAATATTTCACAGTTTGAACCAACTAAATTAACACAAGCATCTGCTAAAAGTTCTGCACTTTGTTGTACTTCTAATTCATCTATTCCGCTTAATTTAAGAGCAATTAGATTACCATAGGGAGGATAATTTAGGGCTTCTCTTTGTTCTAATTCTCCTGCCACAAAATGGTGATAATCATGATTTTTAACTGCTTGAATTACAGGATGTTCGGGAGAATAGGTTTGAATAATTACTTGACCTGGTTCATCACCTCTTCCCGCTCTACCTGCTACTTGCATCATAGTTTGAAAAGCCCTTTCTGCTGCCCGATAATCAGCACGATGTAATAAGCCATCGGCAGCAACAATGCCAACTACGGTTACATCTGCTATATCCAGTCCTTTAGTGAGCATTTGTGTTCCTACTAAAATATCTGCTTCTTGATGGGTAAAGCGAGATAATAAACTACGGTGTGCTCCTTTAGCTCTGGTAGTATCACTATCGAAACGAATACATCGTAATTGGGGGAATAGTTTATTTAATTCTTGAGTAACTTTCTGTGTTCCGCTACCAAAAAATTTGAGATAGGGAGAATCGCATTCAGGACATTGACGTGGTTGTATACGGGTATAGTTGCAGTAGTGACAACGTAGTAGCTTGTTTGCTCCTTCGTGGGTGTAGTGATAAGAAAGGGAAACATCACAGTGAGGACATTCCATTACATAACCACAAGTGCGACAAGAAACAAAGGTGCTATGTCCGCGACGGGGAATAAATAAGATACCCTGTTGTCCCTTATCTTTCATTTCTGTCAAAGCTTTTTGCAGAGATTTACTAAAAATGGAACGATTACCACGACTTAATTCCTGACGTAAATCGACTATTTTGACTGTGGGTAAGGGACGAGATTTGATTCTTTCTGGTAGAGATAGGTAATAAGACTTTGCATTATTAATTGATTCCTGTAGGGGTGGTTCGTAAATCTGTAGGGGCGGTTCGCGAACCGCCCCTACGGCAATCCAACTTTCGAGGGATGGGGTTGCTGAACCTAAAATCAAAGGACAATCTACCAAGTGCGATCGCCATTGAGCAACAGTACGAGCATGGTATGTTGGAGTAGGTCGATCTTGTTTAAAACTAGAATCGTGTTCTTCATCAAGGACAATTAAACCCAAATTAGGTAACGGGGCAAAAATAGCCGATCGAGTACCGATAACTACTTGGGGTTTACCTTGGATCATTTGTCGCCAAGTATCGTATCTTTCCCCATCAGATAAGGCACTATGATATACACAAACTCGATCGCCAAAACGAGCGCGAAAACGATCTGTTAGTTGCGGTGTTAAGCCAATCTCTGGTACTAATACTAAAGCAGACTTACCTTGTTCGAGAATAGGTGCGATCGCTTGTAAATAAACTTCTGTTTTTCCCGAACCTGTCACCCCATGTAATAAAACTTGGGCATAGCCTTCTAAACTGTTAATTACATCTAATGCTTCCGTTTGAGCCTTACTTAGTTGTTTATGCTGGTCTTGTTGCGGTTTTTCTTCTTGCAGCAGTCTTAGTCTTTCTCTTGATTCAATTTCTAGACAACCTTTACGCTGCAGAGTATTAACCACCGAAGAACTAACTCGACATATCTGTAATAATTCATTGAGCCATAATTCTCCCCCTCGGTGACGCAACGCATCTACAACTTCTCTTTGTCTAGCAGTTAAATGATCGGGCAGAGATTGAGCAGTTAGAGTTACTGCTTTTTGGAGTTTGGGACGAGCAGTTTTAGGAGGTTCGAGATAACTTACTATCCAACCTCGTTTACTTAACTCTCGAATCCCTTTACTTGCTCCTCTAATTTGACTTCTCAAATAACTAACACTGTAGTTGCCTTCTTTTTGCGATCGCAATAATTGTAAAATTTGTCTGGCGACTACACTACAAAATTCTTCTGCACCAGGGGGAATAGTTTCTGCTTGTAAGCGAACACGTCTTTGAGATCTACCTAGTAATCCAGGGGGAAGAGCCACCCGAATAACATTGATTAAGTCTGTAGTGTAATATTGGGCGACGGCACGAATTAATTGCCAATAAGTACTAGGAAAAAAACCAGAGGTAATAATATCTTCTACGGGACGAATACGACTTACATCTAAATCTGCTGATGGGGAATTGAGTAACCGAATCGCAATTCCCCCAAGGACTTGTGAGCCAAAAGGTACACTAAGAATATCTCCTGGTTGGATAGCTAAATCTGGAGGTATGGAATAAGTGTAGAGTCCCTGGATACCTGGACAATCAACTAAAACTTCTACCCATGTCTCTGGAGAAGAATTAAAATTATAAGTCGATCGAGGTTCGGCCACCAAAAAATTTACTGACATAGTTAAAAAAACTGGTTACATATAACCATTATGTTCCCCAGAGAAAGCATACTTTAATTTATCTGGATTTCTCATATTCAATGAAATAGCATAAATTGAGCGATCGCTCATTTCCCAAGCTACTACATTATGAACCATCCCCAATACTGTTCGGTTAAGAAGGTTGTCTGTTGAGACAGAGAGAGGGAAGACAAGGGAGAGAGCGAAGAGAGGAGGACACGGGTGCTGAGGAAACCTCAGCACCGTGAGATGTCCGTAGGGGAGATTAACCTT
>JASJDI010000213.1 GCA_030065155.1 Xenococcaceae cyanobacterium MO_188.B29 | reverse complement strand
GCAAACCACTAATAGCTGCCCCCATCAAGAAACTGCCTCCTAGCTTAATTTCTTCGTTATCCAGAAAACCTTTAACATAGTTAGCTGTTGCTTTATCGGTTATTTTTGCGGTAATTCTCTCCTCCATCTCTCTAGCAACAGCTAACTATGTTAAAGGTTTTCTGGATAACGAAGAAATTAAGCTAGGAGGCAGTTTCTTGATGGGGGCAGCTATTAGTGGTTTGCACTATATAGGGATGGCTGCGGTTAGCTTTACTCATATAAAAAGCTACCCATTATCTTCTCTAGATCTAAGCAACTCTTTAGACATAGAAACCACCTCTTTAGGCTACACTATCGGCATTGTCACCATACTTATTATTGGTGGGGCGTTCATGGCGTGTATGAAAGCACAAAAACAAGACCTCCAACGAATGAGTCAAAAGCTACGCAAGTCTTCTAAGATCTTAAGAAGAGTCAATCAAGAGCTAGAAAAAAGAGTAGCTGCTCGTACTGCGGAATTAAGCAAAGCTAAGGAAACAGCAGAGAAGAAAAATATTCAACTTAGACAAGCTAAAGAAGAGCTTGAAGAAGCCTCCAAAAGTAAAGATATCTTTCTGGCCAATATCAGCCATGAACTGCGTACCCCCCTTAATAGCATTCTTGGCTATGCCAAAATCCTCCAGCGAGATTCTAATTTAACTGCCAGTCAAGTTAAAGATTTAAGAATTGTGCGTCATAGCGGAACTCATCTGTTAACCCTAATTAATGACATCTTGGATTTATCGAAAACTACTGCTGCCAAGATGGAAATTTATCCTAAGCCGATTCAGTTGCCAGTTTTTTTAGAGGGAGTAATGGGAATTGCACAGATGTGGGCCAAAGAAAAAGGTCTTGTACTCAAATTAGAAACTGACACCAAGTTACCGGTGAGTGTGAAAGCAGATGAAAAAAGATTAAGACAAATATTGATTAATCTGTTGAGTAATGCGGTTAAATTCACTGCCTCAGGAGAAGTAATTCTCAGAATCGTGGTGTTGGATAAGGGGAAGCAATCTGGGCAAGAAATCAAGCAACAAAAACTCCGTTTTGAAGTCATTGATACTGGCACAGGGATGAATGCAGAACAGTTAGCCAAACTATTTAAACCCTTTGAACAATTTGGGGATATTGAATCAAGAACAGCGGGAACAGGATTAGGGTTATCCCTAAGTAAACAGTTAGTCAAGCTCATGGGGGGTGAACTACAAGTAAAAAGTCAAGTGGGTTCTGGTTCAACCTTTTGGTTTGAGATAGTTTTGCCTGTAGTCGAAATTGCTCCTTCTCTACCTCGCAAAAAAGTCAGACAAATACAAGGTTATGAAGGAAAACGGCGCAAGTTATTAGTAGTAGATGATAAAAAAGCCAATCGCGATCTATTAATTAAAATGTTGCAACCCATAGGCTTTGAAATAGAAACTGCTAATAATGGTCATGAGGCATTGTCCATGGCTTCTTCTGTGCGACCAGACCTAATTTTGCTTGACTTATTTATGCCAGGCAAAACGGGTTTTACCGCAGGAAAAGAACTACGCCGAATACCCGAACTTAAGAATATTCCTGTCATTGTTATATCAGCTACTGCCCTCGCAGAAGAAATGAGAAAGTATCTAGAATGTGATGCCTGCCTCAGTAAACCTGTTGATGAAGACAAGTTACTAGATTTGTTGCAAAAATATTTGCATCTAGAATGGATTTATAAACAAGCTTCTTAAAGAAGAAAATTAGCTTTAATATTTCCATTATTTCTTTTTTGTCAAGTTTTTTTGAGCAGATAAAAACTGTTATTGTTTCGATTTTTGTTTTATTGAAATAGAAATAATTAATTATTTCTATTGATTTTTTAATTCAATTAAAGAGAAGTATCATTTGCCAATTATTCAATTAATACTTTCTCAATATTATATAATCATAAAAAAAGCAAATAAACTCATAGCATTTACGATGATAAAGCCATAATGATTGGCTTTAAAGCAGTTTTTTATCATTAAAATAGTTTTTCTGTCTGATTGATGATATCTTAAATTAAATCATTAGTCAGAATTTTTGCGTCCAAATTTATCAAGAATAAATAAATATATATATGCTAAAAATACTCATCAATTAAACATTTAATATGAGAAACATAGACTAGAAATAATATCATATAAAAAGTAAAAATAATTGTATTGTTATCTCAAAAAAAAAGCTCTAAAATCTAATCAGGTAATCAAAGAAATACCAAATATAAAGTTACTTGTTGAGCCAAGAGTAAGAGGAAATTAATAATTATGAGTCAAACTCAAGACCTGCCACTATGGGTACAAGATCGCGAGGAAGTTCTTAAACATGATGACGGAGTCGAATGGCGTGATGGCGAACGTCCAGACTATTCGATGACGAATATTTCTTTGGCCAGAGAAAAACAATGTAATCATGCAGAAGGTTCTTTGAATGCGATCGCTGAGAACTTGGTCAAAACATTTGAAATGGAGGCATCTTTTAAAACTAACCCGCAACAATGGATTTCTGTCGTTGCCGACAAATTTCGCATGAGTACTAATGGAGGAAAAGAATATACAGCCCAAGATATTGTAGATCAAGGGACTTATAATCTTTTCCTGGAAAACTCAGAACACTACCAGGCTTCAGAAGAAACTTTTGAATCTTCCTATAATCTTTTCCATAATGCTTTCCCCAATGGTTTTCACTGGGAATTGATTGAAGTTGTGGCTGGCCCACCTAATGTCGTCTTCAAGTGGAGACATTGGGGAACTTTTAAAGGCACTTATAAAGATTATCAACCTACAGGAAAAACTATCGAAGTTATTGGTTTAAGTATGGCTAAAGTGAGAGAAGATTTAAAGGTTGAGTCGGTGGAGCATTTTTTTGACACCAATAAATTCTTAACTCAGTTAACTAGTGGTGGCTGTCCTGTTAGTCACTAATAACTAATAAGCTTAAAGCTTTCAGATCTAAGTCGATAAACTTAAAATAGGGTTTTCGACCATGCCCAAATGCTCACACCGCATCTTCTATGGAATCTTATTCCCTACTAATTTTATGCTATTGCTCGCAATAATAGCCGAAAAATAGAAGGTTTAGAGCTAAATAATCTAGAAAATTAACTTTCGCAGTTAAATAGCGCATTTTATGTCTTACTTTAAGTTTGGTGGCACGTGCAGATTAATTTGTTCGGTAGTGTGAGTTTCAATGCTGTTCGGTCAACTACTATTGCTTTTTAAGTCAGGAATTAAGAAAGTGGGGAAATAGTACCTCCCTACTTTGTCCTGGCGAATACCAGTAAACAAGATTTGCTTATCCGAATGATATTGAGGCAGGTGTCCAATACTGTTCGGTTAAGAGGGTTGTCTGTTGAGACAGAGAGAGGGAAGACAAGGGAGAGAGGGAAGACAAGGGAGAGAGGGAAGAGAGGGGAGATTAACCTTAAAAGTTCTCTCCGACCACACTTCCCACACTTCCCTCTCTCCCTAATTCCATTAAGTTTTCAGGCTTATCCGAACAGTATTGTCCTAGATAGTTAGAGTAGAGCGAAATACTTTTAAAGCGGTGTGACTCTATAAGGGTTTTGTTTGTTGCTTGCAGTCGGGGAAATGAGCCGTACAAACTTTTGAACTGGGTTCAAAAGGTAACCTCTTCCCAAAGCACTAAACTAGCGCCCAATAGACTTTCGTGGGAACGTGCACCACAAAGCTTATAGCCCAAAAACAATTCAACGTGGGAGACAGCTGAGCGTCTTCCCTGTGTCTTATCACGCTGTTGACAAATAGCGTATTATCTTAACTCGTTACCAATGTTTCTCAGATAATTTTAGTCCAGCATTTTAGTCTCGATGCGTTCTTAGATTTAATTTGGCTAGAAACAAAAAAGCATCGTTGGTAATTTCCAGCATTTTTCAATTAATTTTCGTCTTTTTTGAATGTAAACACGGTGTGAGTATTTAGGAAATGAAAAGAAAAGCTTTTTTCTTGACCTCAGGCATGGCAGCGATTTTATTAGCTTCATTACCGATAAAAGTTGTCGCAGAAGATTATGGCAGTATTAGTGAATTAAATAATGAGCGACTAAACAACCAGGTAACAAATGTTAATCAATTGAGAGATGTACAACCAGGAGATTGGGCTTATGAAGCATTACGCAGTTTGGTAGACCGCTATGGTTGTATTGTCGGTTATCCCAACCAAACTTATCGAGGCAACCAAGCACTTAGCCGTTATGAATTTGCTGCTGGTTTAAATGCCTGTTTAAATCAAATGGAGAGATTAGTTGCTGCTTCGGAAGCAGTCATGCAAGAAGATCTCGAAACCTTAGAAAGATTGATGCAGGAATTTGAAACCGAGTTGACTGCTTTAGGAAGTAGAGTAGACAATTTAGAACAAAGAACTGCCTTTCTTGAAGATCATCAGTTTTCCACCACGACAACGCTAAAAGGAGAAGTGATTTTTTCTCTTGCTGGTGCTGCTGGTGGAGATCGAGACGACAGTGATGGCATTGAAGGGGATAATAGTCAAATTGTCTTCAATAACAGAGTGCGCCTCGATTTAACTACCAGTTTTTCTGGTCAAGATCTACTGATTACTGGGTTACAAGCTTACAATTTTGGTGGTGGCATTGATGGATCTGGTAGTATTCAAAATACTTTGTTTCCTAGCGAATCTTTGCTTACCTCTGGTTCTACTAAGCTAGGTTTTGAACCACAATTTCCTGAATTCAACCCTCAAGACCTTTCAGAAAGTAGGGGAAACAACTCCATTGAACTCTACAAACTACTATATATTTTTCCTTCAGGGTTAGATAAATTAACTTTATTTGCTGGAACATCAGCAGAAGTATCTGATGCTTTTCCAGCAATTATTCCTTTCTCTGATGAAGGGCAAGGGGCAATTTCTCGTTTTGCCACTCTTAATCCTGTAGCGCGAGTTTCTGGAGGAACTTCTCAAACTGGTTTGGCTTCGGCTGCGGGTTTTATCTGGGGGATTAATGATAGTATCGATTTTCGGGCATTATATGGTAACGTTAATGCTGCTATTCCCGCAAAAGATGCCAACAATATTCTCGGTGCAGGATTTTTTAGTGGAAGTATGGTAGCTGAAGCACAACTTACTCTCACTCCTACCGATAATTTTACTCTTGGTCTTAACTATGCCTACAGCTATCATGAAATCGATATTCTTGGTACAGGTTTAACCAGATTTTCCGCTACACCCCTTAATATTCCTGGACAGACAGTTAATGCTGATGGCACAGTTAATGTCGGTGGTATTTTAGATACTCCTGTTCATGTTAATTCTCTCGGTGCTACGTTTAACTGGGGTTTTGCGCCTCATGTCTCTTTCACTGGTTATGCTGCTTACTTTTTCGTTGATTCTGCTGATGGACCAGATGCATCTTCTGACTTTTTTAGTTGGATGACTGGTCTTTACTTTACTGATTTGTTGCAAGAAGGTAACAGCGCGGGTTTAATTTTTGGACAACCTACTCATAGAGTGTCGGCTGATGGTGCAGCCGAATTAACTGAACCTAATGTAGATAGAGCAACCCCATTTCAGGTAGAAGCTTTTTACAATTACAAGCTAGGAGATCATATCAGCCTGACACCTGGTATGTTTGTTTTGTTTAACCCTGAAAGCAATGCTAATAACGATACCAGTGTGGTTGGCGTTTTACGCACTACTTTTAGCTTCTAATTGCAGAGGTGAAAAGAAGATTTAGAATAGAAAGTCTTGTATAGCAAGGCTTTCTTTTTTGCTCAAACTTCTTTTAAAAGTAATACGCAGACAATTTTGTCTTGAACCCTATCGAAAGTTAGGGATAGTATCCTAGTGTTGGGATAAGGGAAAAACCTGCTCGAGATTAATAGTATAAGACTAGTTTGCAGTTTACCAGAAGATTTAACTAGGTTGAGATTGTTTGATGTTTCCCCAACCAAGCAATAATATACTTGCTCTACCCATAAGAGTGATGGAGCATGTTTGTGGCTCAGAGAATGCCTTTCTAACCATTGTAGAGTATTGCAACTATCAGTGTCCCTATTCCGCTCAGATGCATTTGTTAAAGTTTATCAATTATTAGCTAATAGCTTGGTTCAAACATAACGAATTATTTTAAAAACTTACATCAACATAAAAATCACGAATAATTAAGACGATCGCCTTTACTATCAAGGTTAAAGGCGAAATCTAGCTTTACAAGCGATCGATTGTCTGGGAGAAGATTGGCAACAGACTAATATTGTAGTTCTGGCGGGTAGTGGGGGAAACGGTGGTGATGGTATCTGTGCTGCGCGTCATTTGGCAAATCACGGAGCAAAAGTAAAGTTGTGTCTATCTTCGAGCGATCGTTTAAAAGAAGTTCCCCAGTGGCAAAGGCATATCTTTCAAGCTACTTCTGGTAGAGAAATAGAAATTAGTGAATTAAAAGAATTCACTGATAAATAACAACTTATTACTGTCTCATCTCAATCTCAGATACAAACTATAAATTGACAACTATTAACAATGGAACATAAACCATGAATCTCAAGTTTGGACGAGAAATATGCAGTAATCTTAAGATTGCGGAATCAAGAGAATGGTTAGTCACCAATGGTATTGGTGGGTATGCTTCGGGAACAATATCTGGTGTACTGACTAGACGCTATCATGGCTTACTGATTGCTGCTTTAAAACCACCTGTAGCGAGAACTTTACTGCTAACTAAACTGGATGAGACTGTTAATTATAACGGACACTTTTACGATCTATCTACTAACCGTTGGGCAGATGGCATAGTTGCACCACAAGGATATCTTAATATAGAGAGTTTCCATTTAGAAGGAACAACCCCAGTCTGGAATTTTGCTTGTGCTGATGGGTTACTAGAAAAAAGAATTTGGATGCAACAGGGGGAAAATACTACTTTTATTCGCTACAGTTACAAGCGTGGTAGTAATCCTTTAACTTTATCTCTCAAAGCATTAGTTAACTATCGTGATTATCACGGTAAAACTGAGGGTAGATCTTTGTTCTCAATAAATAGATTAAGGCAACAGGGAACAGAGAACAGGGAACAGAGTTTGGAAATCAAAGCATTTCCTGAGGCTGTAACCTTGTATTTGTTTGCTACTCAGGAAAATCACAAAAATAATTTTAGCTGGGAAATTCATAATACTTGGTATCAAAATTTTGCTTTAGTGGTAGAAAAATATCGAGAACTAGACAATGCAGAAGATCATTTATTAGCTGCTACTGGGAACATTATCTTGCAGCAAGGAGATTCCATAACCATTGTTGCTAGTACTGAGATAGATAGAGAAGAGAGAAGCAAAAGTCAAAGCCAACAAACCTCTCCCCTCACAACCCCCAACCCCTCCTCCCCTCTCCACCCCTCTCGTTCTCCCCTACGAGGGGAGATGTTAGAGGAAGTATTATTTGCATTGGAGGGGATTAAGGGGAGAGGTAAAATATCAAGAAATATCCCCAAGCGAGATCAAGAATTAATTAGTTTTTTCTATTCTCACAATAAACTTCAGGCTGCACCAGAATGGATCGAACAGTTAGTTTTAGCAGCAGATCGATTTATTGTAAGTCGTCCATTAACTGATAACCCCGATGGTAAAACGATTATTGCGGGCTACCCTTGGTTTACTGACTGGGGGAGAGATACAATGATTAGTCTACCAGGATTAACTATCTCTACAGGTCGTTATGACATTGCTAAAAATATACTTAGCACCTTTGCTAAGTATGTAGATAAGGGAATGTTCCCCAATGTATTTCCTGATGCAGGAGAAACCCCAGAATACAATACTGTAGATGCTACTTTATGGTATTTTGAAGCAATTCGTTCTTATTATGCTGCCACAGAAGATAAAGACTTTTTAGCGGAATTATTCCCCCTATTAACTGAAATTATTGACTGGCATATTAAAGGTACTCGCTACAACATCAAGATGGACGATGATGGTTTACTCTATGCTGGCGAGTCTGGAGTACAGCTTACTTGGATGGATGCAAAAGTGGGAGATTGGGTAGTTACACCTCGTATTGGCAAGCCTGTAGAAGTAAATGCGCTCTGGTATAACGCTTTAGTTTGTATGAATTACTTTGCTGGTATTTTAGGCAAATCTGCTCGTCAATATCAAGAAATGGTAGATAATACGCGATCGCATTTCTCTAAATTTTGGTACAAAGAAGGAGGTTATTGTTACGACGTGATTGATTCTCCTGATGGCAACGATACCAGTTTTCGCCCCAATCAAATTTTTGCTGTTTCTTTGCCTTCAAGTAATCTGGGTCAAGTTTTGGGTTCAGGTTTCCTTTCACCTTTACGACAATCACAACAGAAGATAGTAGTAGATAAAGTAGGGCAAAAATTACTGACTTCCTACGGATTGCGATCGCTTTCTCCAGATCACCTTGATTATATAGAAATCTACGGTGGCAATCAATTACAACGAGACGGTAGTTACCATCAGGGAACTACTTGGGCTTGGTTAATCGGTCATTTTATTCAAGCTCATTTGCAAGTATATAACAACCCCGAACTAGCTCATAGCTTGATCGAACCAATGGCTCATCATTTACAGGATGGTTGTATTGGAAGCATTAGCGAAATTTGTGATGGCGATGCACCTTTTCTTCCTAGAGGATGTTTTGCTCAAGCTTGGAGTGTAGCCGAAGTGTTGCGAAGTTGGCTTTTAACAGTAAACAGTAATCAGTACTGGTGAACTGACGTTCGCCAGTACATCAGCAATAAGAAATAACCAAAATATGACACAAGAGCTAAAATCTAATTCTACAAAATGGTGGCAAACTGCCGTAATTTATCAAATTTAAATCAAAGATAGATAGCTACAAAGTAGAATTTCGATTTTGGATGCTGCATGCTACATGGTCGAGCATCTGTTAGCAATCTAACCGATGATAGGGAACTTTGGCGCGTTCAACTCCTGTCACACTCACCTCAAAAAACATCCAATTATAGAACTTAAGCAGATTGGATTGTTGTTAGCAATGGTAGTAATGAACTACTCAAGGCGATCGTTAGAGCTTATGCTGAAGGTGGCGATCGCCTTGACCTAGATTTTGATATGATTATCTGAAAAAGTTGCTATGAATATAGTCAGTTGCCAATACGATCGCCACGGAAAAACTATTCTCAGCATATTTAATGAGGCGATCGCAACTTCTACTGCCCTTTATGATTACGAGCCAAGAACTTTAGAGACTATCCGAGAATGGTTTAAAGCCAAAGAAACCAACAACTATCCTGTTATTGGCATTGAAGATGGTAATGGCTCTCTGATGGGATTTGCTACCTACGGCGCATTTCGCTCTTGGGCTGCATACAAATACTCCATCGAACATTCGGTTTATGTGGACTCTAGATACAGAGGTAAAGGAATAGGCAAAAAATTACTTAAGGCATTAATTAAAATTGCCGAACAGCAAAATTACCATATGATGATTGGTGGCATTGATGCAGAAAACAATATCAGTATCAAATTGCATCAATCAATGGGTTTTCAGCACTGCGGCAGTATCAAACAAGCAGGATTCAAATTTGGAAGATGGCTAGATTTGGAGTTCTACCAATTAATTTTATCTACTCCCAATAAGCCAAGAGAAAATTAATTATAAAAGTATTGCTATTCAAAAATTTTTAAATTGATTTGCAAAGAAATGCGTAGTTATCCGCGATCGCTTTAGTTAACTATGTCCTAAATATATATTGGATCAGATACAAAATCCTCCGAACTCAGAACTCTGAACTTATAATGAGCAATAATCTATACCGAGATATTAGAGAATTTTATGATGCGTCTAGCAGACTCTGGGAACAAATCTGGGGCGAACATATGCATCATGGTTATTACGGCAGGGGTGGTACATATAAGTTAGATCGTCGTCAGGCACAAATCGATCTCATAGAAGAATTGCTAATTTGGGCAAATGTAAATCAAAAGAATGCACCGCAAAATATCATTGATGTGGGCTGTGGTATTGGTGGCAGTACATTATATTTAGCGCGTAAATTTGCCGCCCAGGCTACGGGCATTACCTTATCTCCCGTACAGGCATCTAGAGCTAGAGAAAGAGCGATCGATGCAGATTTAGAAGACAGAGTTTCCTTTGAAGTAGCTAATGCTTTAGAGATGTCTTTTGCCGATAATAGCTTCGATCTGGTTTGGTCCTTAGAAAGCGGCGAACATATGCCCGATAAGGAAAAATTTTTACGAGAATGTTATAGAGTGCTACAACCAGGAGGGAAGTTAATTCTAGCAACCTGGTGTCATCGCGAAACTAACTCCCTAGCAGGAAAGTTAACCCCAGATGAAATCAAACACCTCAAAGAGATTTATCGAGTGTACTGTTTGCCTTATGTTATCTCTTTATCTGAGTATCGAGCGATCGCTATTGACTGCGGCTGGCAAAATTTAAAGTGTGATGATTGGTCAATGGCAGTTGCCCCTTTTTGGGATGCGGTTATCGATTCGGCGATCGCTCCAAGTGCGATTATAGGTTTATTTCAAGCAGGTTGGCAAACAATTCAGGGCGCATTATCTATCAATCTAATGCGTCAAGGCTATAGCCGAGGATTAATTCGCTTTGGCTTGATTTGCGCTACTAAATAATTTAGTGACTTTCCGTTCATTTTTTACTAACTTTTGCTAACAAAAAGAAAAATTCTTGCTTCAACCAAGGCTGTCGGCAGCTACTTGTCCACAAGCGTCGGTTCGGCAGTGACTCCACCTACTTAAATTAATACTGGCATTGTAGTCACGTTCAATAAACGAACTGCATTCAACGCAGAGAAACCATCTATCTGATAGTTTCAAATCTGGGTTGTACCAACCACAGTTAGAACAAACTTTACTCGACGGAAAAAATCTGTCAGCGACAATTAACTGGCTTCCATAAAGCTTGCACTTGTACTCTAGCTGTCTCCTGAATTCGTGAAAGCCCATATCAGCAATAGCTTTGGCTAGTTTTCGGTTTTTCAACATTCCAGACACATTCAAATCCTCTATTACTATCTGGCTGTGGTTCTTAGCTAAATAAGTAGTGAGCTTGTGTAACGTGTCTTGGCGAATGTTGGCTATTCTCCGATGACATCTTGCTATTTTAATTTGGGCTTTCTTCCAATTGGCTGAACCAATTATTTTATTACGATTGCGCCATTGCAGTTTGGCTAACTTGTTCTCGTATTTCTTATAGCTTTTTGCTCCAGAAAAGGCAATTCCTGTACTTAGGTAGGCTAAGGTTTTGACCCCTAAATCTACCCCCACTTTGTCTACTGCCTTGGGTGTATTTTGTGGTGCGGTTTCCACCTTGAAGCTGACATACCAACTATTGGCTTGACGAGAAATGGTGATATTTTTAGGCTTATAGCCAAAAGGCAATCTCTCAAAGGTACGCATTACGCCAATCTTGGGAACTTGAATCTTATAGTGGTCAACCACCTTAATTGTGCCGTCAAGAGTAAAGCTATCATTTCGTCCTTTCTTTTTAAAGCGAGGTGGCTTTTTCTTTTTCTTGAAGCAATCATCCCAAGCTGTTCTTAAATGCCTCAAGGCATACTGAGGCGCACCCGATCGAACTCTCGTAATACCAAGGATATTTAGGCTTAACTAATGCTACCAGCCACTTATGTAAATCAATAGCAGAGGGAAACTTGATTTTCTCTTCTGGATTATTTTGATTATGTAAGAGTATCTGCTTGGTTAACCCTAGTCCCCAATTATAAGCATGACGAGCAACACCAGCGTGTTTGGCCAACATTGTTCGCTGCTGATTATTTAACTTGAGTTCTGTCTTAAATCCAAGTAACATAGAATCATTATACGACTTATTTACGTACAATGAAACGCCTAGAAGTAAAAATATCAGATGAAGAAGCATGAGTTTTAGAGCAATATTGTAAACAAAGTGAAAAGACCAAAACTGATGTGCTCAGGTCTTATATTCGTCAGTTAAAGCGAAAGGTAAAGAAAGT
>JASJDI010000212.1 GCA_030065155.1 Xenococcaceae cyanobacterium MO_188.B29 | reverse complement strand
ATCGATTCTGCCTGTGGAGGCGTAGGCAATAGCCAGCCCGTGAAGCAGGAAGCTTCTGGGATAAGATATACGCAACTATCTTTATTTTAGAAGCCCTCGTTAGACCGCCCAAGCGGTTAACGACGGGAGAACGTCACAAAGAATCTGAGATAAAAACAGCGATCGCTGTTTTTGAGGCTGGTAATTGTCGAGAAAATGATGATAATTTAATAAGGACGATTGCACCAGGAATAAGCTCCTAACAGGATTGTATTTGAGCCAACTAAATTTGCTAAACTAGAGCAGGTCTTCAAGTACCTTAGTACTATTATTTAGGTGATTTATGAGTCTTAATGTTGTTAATTTAGTTGGTCGTGCTGGTGCCGATCCAGAAATCAGATATTTCGATCAGGGTGGGCAATTATGTAAATTATCCTTAGCGGTAAGTCGTCGCAGTCGAAATAACGATCGCCCAGATTGGTTTAATTTAGAAATGTGGGGTAAAACAGCAGAAATAGCTTATAACTACGTCAAAAAAGGCGGATTAATCGGAGTTCAAGGCTCTTTAAAAATTGAAACTTGGAGCGATCGCAATACAGGAGCGCAAAGATCTCGACCAGTAATTAGAGTAGATCGTCTAGATTTATTAGGTTCTAAAAGAGATAATGACCCTAGTATTATGAATAGTTATTCATCAGACGCTAGTGATTTTTAGCCAATTTCGGTTTAAGAAAAACTTATCATCATTTTCTCAGGCGATCGCCACACGATACTCAGAATGGTTTTGGCTGCTAGGCATTAGTCTGGCAGCTATTGTTTTGTTTACTTTTAATCTAGGAGGAGTACCCTTAAGAGATTGGGATGAGGGAATTGTCGCTGGTGTAGCTAGGGAAATGTATCGCTCCCCAGTAGATATTAATACTTGGCTTTATCCTACCCTTAACGAGCAACCCTATTTAAATAAACCGCCTTTTATCCATTGGCTAATTGCCTTATCCTATTACTTTTTTGGGGTACATGAATGGAGTACTCGGCTACCAACAGCTATGCTAACTGCTGTATCCGTTCTCCTCGTTTATGCTGTAGGTAGAGAAATTTTTGCCCAACATTTAGCAGCGGTTTTTTCGTCATTAGTATATTTGACCTTATTACCTGTAGTTCGTCATGGTCGTTTGGCGATGTTAGATGGAGCAATAGTTTGTTTTTCCTTACTATTTATTTGGTCTATTCTTCGTTCCCGTCATAATCTTCGTGCCTTGTGGGGATTAAGTTTAGGATTAGGACTGATTTGTCTTACCAAAGGTCTGATGATGGCTTGTTTGTTTGGCGCGATCGCCCTATTGTTTCTACTATGGGATAATCCGCGACTTCTAGTTAATAAATATTTTGGGTTGGCGATCGTTTTAGGCTTGATTCCTCCTCTAGCTTGGTATGGATGCCAATATCTTCATTATGGAGAGCAATTTACCCAAACGAACTTAGTTGACCAAACTTTTAGTCGTATTTGGTCATCTGTCGAAAATCATCAAGACCCTGTTTGGTATTATCTGCTAGAAATTATTAAATATGCTCATCCCTGGCTGCTATTTTTACCAGGAGGAATTGTTTTAGCCCTTCGTAACTATCATGCTAGTTGGGCAAAATTAACCTTAACTTGGAGTGGGGTTTATCTATCCGCGATTTCTCTAATGGCAACCAAGCTTCCTTGGTATGTTATTCCCATCTATCCAGCCATATCTTGGCTAATAGGAGCGAATTTAGCCAAAATATGGCAGTCTTTTCCTTCTTCTTACTCTCAAGTCAGTAAGTTTTTTTGGGGTTTACTTACCTTGATGAGTTGGGGAGGTAGTATTTTCTTGATTTTTTGGGCTGCTGATACTGATAGATATTTACAGATTGCTGTAGTAATGATAGCTATAACTTTTACTATCGCTACTATGCTTTTATTTAAGCAGTCTCGCTATTTTGTAGTTATACTTTTTGTTGGTTTATATATTTCTTTTCTATGGTTTTTTAACTCTCAATATTGGGTCTGGGAATTAGGAGAAGCATATCCAGTTAAACCAGTTGCAGCCATGATTAAACAAGCAACAACTGCTAAACAAGTAGTGTTTACTTCTTATCCCTATCATCGACCTTCTCTAAATTTTTACAGTGATCGTATAATTATTCCCTTATCAACTCAAAAATTAAAACAACATTGGTTAGAAGCAAAAAATATCTATCTTTTAATTAAACCCGATGCGATCGATCAGCTGAATTTAAAATCTCAACAATTTGTCGATGAGGCTAACGGATGGCAATTAATTACTAAGAAAAATTAATTTAATCAAGGAGGAGTAATGTATATTAATCAAAATACCAAGTAATGTTATCAAAACTTTATCTTCGGTATTTTTGGCTCGAAAAAGAATATTATCACTAGCTCACTGTGGAATTTAAATATGCTTTAGTTCACGAATGGTTAACCCCGAAGGCAACAGGAGGTTCTGAATTAGTAGTCAAGGAGATCTTAAAATATATCGATGGAGATCTGTACTCTCTAATTGATTTTGAATCAATTAATCCTGAGAGCTACTTATATGGACGTTCCATTGGTACAACTTTTTTACAACATTTTCCTTTAGCTCGTAGCGGTGTCCAAAAATATTTACCCCTACTACCGTTAGCGATCGAACAGCTAGATTTAAGAGAATATGATGTGATCTTGTCTTCTTCTCACGCCGTCGCCAAAGGAATTCTTGCTAGTCCCCATCAGTTACATGTTTGCTATTGTCACACTCCTATGCGCTATGCTTGGGACTTAACCTTTGATTATCTAAACAATAGCTCTATGGGTAAGGGAGTTGCTGGCATTTTAACCAAATATTTATTACATCGACTACGAGAGTGGGATGTTATCTCCGCTAATCGAGTCGATTATTTTATTGCCAACTCGAACCATACAGCAAGAAGAATTTGGCGTTGTTATCGTCGTCAAGCTAAAGTTATCTATCCCCCAGTCGATCTAGACAGGTTTTCTTTTCAATCTCACAAAGAAGACTTTTATCTAACAGTGTCACGATTAGTAAGCTATAAAAAAGTATCTTTAATCGTAGAGGCTTTCAATCAACTAAAAAAACCATTAGTGGTTATAGGTGGTGGTAATGAATTAAATAAAATTAGTCAATTAGCTAACGCCAATGTGCAAATATTAGGATTCCAGCCCCATAATATAGTAGAAAAATATATGGCAAAAGCAAAAGCATTTGTGTATGCTGCTTGTGAGGATTTTGGAATTGCTCTAGTAGAAGCTCAAGCCTGTGGTACTCCAGTAATTGCCTATCAAGGAGGTGGTGCATCAGAGATAGTTAAAGATATTCGTCAATATCCAGAAACAGGTACAGGTTTATTATTTGACACTCAACAAACAAAATCTATAGTTGAAGCTGTTGAAACCTTTGATAAATTTCAAAGTCAATTTAATTTAGAAAATTGTCGCTTGCAAGCAAATAAATTTAGCTCGACAATCTTTAAAAAGTCCTATCTGAATTTTCTCGACCAATGTTGTCAAGAATTTCATTCAGTAAACTAGATTTAAAACAGAATCGCAATTCTGTTACCAGATTTATCGCGATCGCGACTTTCTGGCTTTATTATTAGGACTGTGTGGTGTGATGTGATGTGAAGGAGTAAGATGACTGCTAACAGCCAACTTATTTCCGTCAAGCTCTTACAAGGAATTATTCAGAAGGGTTTTCGTCCTTTAACTAAACCCAAAAAAAGTCAGGATATTTCTTTGCCAGCTTTAGACGGAGCTTTTGTCAAACGTTTATTTGATATAGTTTTTTCTCTGTTTATTCTTATTTTCTTGTCTCCAGTCTATTTTTGTTTAGCGACCATCATTGCTATAACCTCTCCTGGACCAATTTTTTACGTTCAACAAAGAGTGGGTAAAGACTTTAAATCATTTCGCTGTATTAAATTCCGGACTATGGTGACTAATGCTGACGAAATATTAGAGATGATGATAGCTAAATCCCCTGAAATGCGCCAGGAGTTTGAGGAAACCTATAAGCTTAAACAAGACCCTAGAATCACTGGAATTGGTAAGTTTTTGCGTCTTACTAGTATGGACGAATTTCCCCAATTCTGGAATGTTTTAAAAGGAGATATGAGTGTTGTCGGTCCTAGACCTCTAGTACCAGAAGAACTCCACAAATATGGTCATCGAATTAATACCGTTTTGACGATCAAACCTGGAATTACTGGATTGTGGCAAGTTTCTGGCAGAAACAATATACCTTATCCTAAAAGAGTACTAATAGATGTTTATTACGCAACTAGCCACAATTGGTTGTTAGATCTATGGATCGTAATTAAAACTATTGGTGTAATTATCTTTCCTCGTAACAACGGTGCTTACTAACTTAAGTAACCAAAACTTAGATCTACCTTCTTTTCCTAGAAAAGACTTTAAGGTGTTTGTTTCTTTTTAACAACAACTGTGGTTTTCCTAGAGACGAAGGTAGATTTTTAAGTTAATTTAGGAGGAACAATAACGCCTAATTGCTGCTACAAATAAATAAATCAGCATTAGTTACGGCTAGTTTATGATTACCAACTATTTACACATTGGAAGTGAACTATGACTGAGGCAAAGCGAGCTCTTATTACAGGTATTACTGGTCAAGATGGTTCTTATTTAAGTGAATTCTTGCTAGAGAAAGGTTACGAAGTTCACGGAATTATTCGGAGAACTTCTACTTTTAACACTGACAGAATAGATCACATCTACGTCGATCCTCATAGTCCAGAAGCTCGTTTGTTTTTACATTATGGAGATTTGACTGATGGCACAACTCTAAGACGTATTCTCGAAGAAGTTCAACCCTCAGAAATTTACAATTTAGGAGCACAATCTCACGTCAGAGTAAGTTTTGACTCTCCAGAATACACAGTAGATGCTGTAGGCATGGGAACTTTACGATTACTCGAAGCTATTCGCGACTATCAAAAACGCACTGGGATCGAAGTTAGATTTTATCAGGCTGGTTCTTCGGAAATGTTTGGTAAAGTGCAAGATGTACCCCAAAAGGAAACAACTCCTTTTTATCCTCGTAGTCCCTACGCTTGCGCCAAGGTGTATGCTCATTGGCAAACTATTAACTACCGAGAGTCCTATCAGTTATTTGCTTGCAATGGTATTCTGTTTAACCACGAATCTCCTCGTCGTGGAGAAACTTTTGTCACCAGAAAGATTACTAGAGCTTTAGCTAGAATTGTTGCTGGTACTCAAAAGAAACTGTACTTAGGTAATCTCGATTCTAAAAGAGACTGGGGTTATGCTAAAGACTACGTTCAAGCGATGTGGATGATGCTGCAACAAGATCGACCCGATGATTATGTGATAGCTACAGGAGAAACTCATTCAATCAAAGAGTTTTTAGATGTTGCTTTCAATTATGTTAATCTTGACTGGAATGATTATGTATCTTTCGATCCCCGCTATTTACGTCCTGCAGAAGTAGATTTACTTATTGGTGATCCCACTAAAGCAAAACAAAAACTTGGTTGGCAACCTTCAGTTGATTTTGAAGGATTAGTAAAACTGATGGTAGATGCTGATTTAGATGCTCTAGGGTTAGATTCTCCTGACAATGATACCGAAAAAAAGCCAATTTTGGATAATGCTTCTGTGCGCCAAGGTGTAGCTTTGACTGTAGACTAAATTGATATTTAAATTATGACTGTTATTAATCAGTTATGGATTAACTGATATATGGTAACTGGTAATTGATAACCAAGGATTGCAAGATAATGCTTAGTTTAAGCGATAAAAGGATTCTGGTAACTGGCGGGGCTGGATTTCTGGGTAAGCAAGTAATAGATCAACTTTTATTAGCTGGAGCAAATCCCGATAAATTTACTGTACCTCGATCGCGTGATTGCGATCTCTGTAATTTAGAGAATTGTCATAAGGCAGTACAAGGACAAGATATTGTCATTCACCTAGCTGCTCATGTGGGAGGAATTGGGCTAAATCGCGAAAAACCAGCCGAACTATTCTACGATAACCTGATGATGGGAGTGCAGCTAATTCATGCTGCCTATCAAGCAGGAGTAGAAAAATTCACTTGTGTAGGTACTATTTGTGCTTATCCTAAATTCACTCCTGTTCCTTTTCAAGAAGATGATCTATGGAATGGTTATCCAGAAGAAACTAATGCCCCCTATGGTATTGCCAAAAAAGCATTACTAGTTCAATTACAATCCTATCGTCAACAGTACGGGTTTAATGGGATTTATTTGTTACCAGTTAATTTATATGGTCCAGAAGATAACTTCGATCCCCGTAGCTCTCATGTTATTCCTGCCTTAATTCGGAAAGTATACGAAGCTCAACAAAAGAATGATAAATATCTGCCAGTTTGGGGAGATGGTAGCCCGACTCGCGAGTTTCTCTATTCTACTGATGCAGCTAGGGGGATCGTTATTGCTACTCAAAAATATAATGATTCTGAACCAGTTAATTTAGGTACAAATTACGAGATCTCGATTAGGGATTTAGTTGAACTTATTTGCGAATTAATGGAGTTTGCAGGAGAAATCGTTTGGGAAACTGATAAACCCAATGGACAACCCCGTCGTTGTCTTGATACGACTAGAGCTAAGGAAAAATTTGGTTTTGTTGCTGAGACAGAATTTCGTCAAGGGCTGAAAAATACTATCGACTGGTATCGTCAACACGCTCATTGACTTTGTTTACGACTCCTAGAGTATCGATTTAGTGATTGAGAGGGATAGAGAAGTGTGGGGAGTATGGGGAGTGTGGGGAGCGTAGTAAAAAACTTCTCCCTTGTCCCCCTTGTCTCCCTAGGGCTGTTTCATTCTCGTAAAAGATAGATGGGGGATTAGGGAATTGGGGATTTGGGGATATTTTGAGACAAATATTCCGATTTTTCACGCATATTAATGGAACTATAGTTTTTGTTAATCAACGAATTTTTGCTCATTTAAGTCGAGCTACCAGAATAATTCTCAAAAAAATCAAGACTAAATTAAGGCAAAAATCAACTAATTTAAGTTTATCTCCCCATTACCCTGAGTCCATACCTCCCTAACCTTGAAAATCGTTAACTTATCTCACTTTGAAACAGCCCTACCCTTGTCTCCCTTGTCCACCTTGTCTTCCTTGTCCCCCTCGTCTCCCTTGTCCCCCTTGTCTTATTTCTTAGTCTCTACTTTGAAAATGGCTTTTCAGATAATACCCATAACATTTTCTTCAACTGTTTAATTGCTGGAGTAACGATCGCGACAAAATAGGCTTCTCTTAGTTTTCTTTCTGGTGGGCTACCTTTTAAATAAGCTCTTGCCCCTGCGTGTAACATTGCTGCTTGAGATGCTCTTAAAGATAGTTCAGAGGCAGTTAATCTAGATTGAATTACTGCTGCTAAAAATTCTGAATCTAAGTTAGACTGCTGATTAATAATTTCTTCAGCGAGATCGTAAGCTTTAAGACGGGCTATATCTAAATCATTGATAATATTTTCATTCTGATCTTCAAGAAAACAATTAACATGACCTAGCCGTTGATTTGCTCTACTCATCAAATCCAAACAACTCTTAACCAAACCTAATCCCATTCCTACTTGTGTCAGAATAAATCCAGGTTTAATCGTATTCACATAAGCTTCGCAAGGATCGGCTAAAATCCACTCTTCAGGAATAAAAACATCACGAAAAATACAGCTAAAGGTATTTGTTCCTTCCAAGCCAATAAAATGAGCATTAAGCTTGAAAGTTAACCCCGGAAAATCTTCCTTAACTACCGCCATGAGATATTCATCGGAGTTAGCAATTTTAGCAGCGATCGCCAAATAATGTCCTTTTCCCAAATTAGACACCCAGGGCAACATCCCTTTAACTAAATAACCACCATCGGTTTTAGTAGCAGTGAGGGCAATCTTTTCAATTCCCGCAAAGTGCTTCATGGGATTAGATAAACCTGTTCCAGCTAAAGCTTTCCCTGTAGCAATATCGGGTAGTACTTCCTGTTTTAAATATTCACTCTCTCCGTTCTGAATATACCAAGCGGTTGCAATCTGACACCAAGTAATAAATCCTGTACTCAAACAGGTTTCAGAAACGGTTTCAATAACTTGTAAAGCAGTTCTTACACTTCCTGCCATCCCTCCGTATTCTTGAGGTACAGTTTGAGCAAATCCTCCTAATCTACCTATTTCCTCCATAAATTCTTGAGGATATTTCCCTTTAAGATCGATATCTTGCACTTGAAGAGCTAATTTTTGTTTGGTAGCAGTTTGTAAGTCGGGGATCGTATTAATCTTTTTTGATAATGGTTTTTCGGTAGTTAACATGAATACCTGGATTAAATAGTTGGTTTTTAAAGTTGATATCAGATTGGAAAACGGATACACCTCGGTATAGCCGAAACCGCCTAATGCTTGGTTTAATACCAATTCTCGTTTATAGCTAGAGCAAGCAAATTGCCAAAAAAGATTCACCACAGAATGCGGTCATTTAAAAACATTATAGGTCTTGTAGATTAAGCAAGTTCCGAACTAGTCAATTCTGCTACTAAATCTATGATTATTTTTGAGAATTGGTATGATTTTTCCTGACAACATGGTGAAATTATCCTAGAATACCGATTAAGTATAAATTATTGGTTGTGTAAGACAGGAGAGAGTGGGAAGACAAGGGAGAAGCAAAATAATTTCTTCTCGATCTATCTTGTCCCTTTTTTCCCAGATTTTTAGAACTAATAAATGGTGTTCTAGGCGAGCTTCACTTCTAAATTGACTGGGTTACGAACGGTATTAGAAATAGGAGACCATTGGTTGGCATGATCTACTAATTTGGCTAACTCTTCTTGGCTAGCATCTCCTTCTATATGGGCTTTGATCCGCACGTCAGTAATACCCAACGGTGCTTGGGAGCTATCGTTGATCCCCCAAACGCTAGTAATATTGATATCTCCTTCAAGTTCTAACTCTAATTTAGTCAATTCAATTCCTCTAGCGCGGGCATTGGCATGAATACCAACAGAAAGACAAGAACCGAGGGCAGAAAGCAATATTTCTGAAGGATTTTGGGCTGTATTTTCTCCTAGTAGTCCAGGGGGTTCATCGACAACCTGTACGGGAAGATCGCGAGCATAATTGAGATTGCGAAATTTTCCTTCACAGACAGTCTTAACCTTTAAAGTTTTAACTTCTGTCGGATTTTGTTTTGCCTTAGTGACTAGATTTTCTAAACCTTCTCGATCTAAAGGACGCAAGGGGGTTTTTATTGTTGTGGTTACAGTATTTGTTTCAGACATAATTGACTTTAATTAGAATATTCTATTTAATTGAACCGCCTTTTAAAAGAGAATAGCTGTTCTTATGCATGGATTTTGATTACAGTTTAGTTGTATAGTAAAACAATTTAACCGATTCTTGCTATAAGCTCCGCAATTCTTGCTATAATTTCCCCTTAAAACTTAACTTTGACAATTTAGTTGAGAGTTTAGCAGTAGAGGGGCAAGGCTTGCGCCCCTAATCAGAGAATTTTGATTCTGACCGGGGAACGCCGACCTTCGCTCCGTCGTCTTACGGTGAAGCAGCGCGGTCTTGGGGAGCCAGTCCTGAAGACAGGGCAGTCCTGCGGACGGGTTTCCCGTCGCAGGGAACTGGCGTTGGTTTCCCCCAGAAGCGACCGCACGAACCCGCAGGGCGGAGTAACGGTGACTACTGTACGGGTAAGGCACCTCTCCTTAACCCTCTCCTCAAAGGAGAGGGAACATATTGTCTGCCCTAGTAGAGGAGATTTAGAGGGGTTGCCTTTATCTCTAGCTTCTATTTTCAAGATAGTTCTAATTAGTTGCTTGAGTCACTAAACTTCTGACCAAATCAAAACTACGGCGAATTCTTTCGGGACTGCGATAGAGTTTTCCCATGAGCATTGCCCCTTCAAGGGAGGTAATTATAGCTTCGGCTAACAAATCTGGATCGATATAGGGTTTGAGTTGGGATTTCCCATCGCGTAAGATATCGGCGAAGGCATCTTGCCAAAGAGTAAATATTTCCTGTAAATGATTACGAAAAGAAGGGTCTTGTTCAGCTAAATCGACAATAAAATTGCCTAAAATGCAGCCATCACATTTAGGAGATTCTAACTGTTTGGCTTCAAGACGATCGATAATCCATAAAACTCGCTCAATGGAATTGTCTGCTTTTCTACCAGCATTATCAATAATATTGGATTTTAACTGCGACCATTCAAAGTCAATTAAAGCGTGTCCCAAATCTTGTTTAGAATTGAAATAATTGTAGAAACTACCGCTAGATGCACCACTGATACGAAATAATTCGTTGAGTCCCGTACTAGTCAAGCCTTTGGCATGAACTGTGTCTAACACAGATTTAAGAATATCTTCTCTTGTGCGTTTCAGATTAACCATTGAGCAAATGTTTTGTTGGAATTTAGTACTTTGTCAAGATTGATGTGAGGAATAAGCTGAATTAAATTTTGCTCCTTTTCTTCCTTTTGATGTGTTTACTTACTCTTAGGAAACCTCTAAGATAATCACACCAAAGCTTTGTCCTATCTCAACCCATTACTTCAAAATTGACATACTACTAGGTAATCGCTCGGAATTGATTTAAGATTGATAGACCATTTATAGGTTAACTAAATTTGACTAATTTTCATCTTATCGATCTCAAAACCTCTATTTATTATATATTTATCTGACAATCTAAAGTTGCAAATATTATGACATTTTTTGCTGGCATGCTGCATGATAAGATTAAATTATATTCTTGGCAAATTTAGATGATATTGCCTCAATGCTTAATGCTAAATTGATTGCTTTTTGACAATGTAAAGTTGTAGTATCAAACAGTTTTAGTTCTATGTCTTGGGGTTTAACTAGCATCTCAATTTCTGTACAGCCTAAAACAATACCTTGCGCGCCTCTCTCTATCAAATCTTTCATGATGTCCACATAGATTGCGCGAGATTCATCTTTGATTGTCCCAAAAACTAGTTCATCAAAAATAATTGTGTCAATTATTTCAGACTGTTGAGAATTAGGGGCAATAGCGTCAATACCATGTTGATAAAATCGATCGCGGTAGAATTCTGCTTCCATCACAGGTTTTGTTCCTAACACACCAACTTTATTCATACCGTGTTTTTCGATCTCTTCAGCGGTAACATCGACAATATGAATCAGGGGAATTTGAATAGAAGCTTCGATTTGAGGTGCAACTCGGTGCATTGTATTGGTAGCCATGACAATAAAATCAGCACCACCAACCTCAAGCTGAATTGCCTTAGACACCAGATACTTGGCTGCATCCTCCCAGCGATCCCCACGGACAAAGGATTCAATATTAGCGAAGTTGACACTACAAATTAATAGTTCAGCAGCATTCCAACCACCACAAATCTGATTAATACCTGTATTAATTAAATGATAATATTCAGCCGTTGCTTGACTACTCATACCACCAAGAATGCCAATAGTTTTCATTGAAGCGATTTGATGTTGTGATTTTGACTCAGTATTCATAAGTTTATCTAAACTATCTTCCAAGCTACGTTCCCATAGTTAAGTAGCAGATCATGATTTGTCTTGAATAAAACTACTTTGGCGATAAATTCCTGGTGTGACACCAACAATTCGTTTAAAACAGCGAGTAAAATGACTCTGATCGCAGAAACCTAACTCAGCAGCAATTTGCGCCAGAGGATTATGGGTAAGTAAATCAGTTTTGGCTTGTTGAACTTTTAATTGGAGTTGATAACTGTGGGGTGGTATACCAACTTCATGACAAAAAGCAGTGATAAGATAGTTGGGACTCAAACCCGTTAAATTGCAGAGCTTTCTAACGGTACTTAAACAATTTTGCTAGTCAGAATAAGGTACAAAGCTTTTACTAACTGAATTGAACATTCCTCTAGAGAGCGATCGCCAATATTTAAACAAAAATCAAGC